>JBDTMD010000079.1:0-7147 GCA_039934435.1 Burkholderiales bacterium | reverse complement strand
CCGTCCGCGCCCTTGACGCTGGCCTCGGTGCGCTTGTGTACCGGGTCGAAGGGCTGGAAATGAACGACCTGGTAGCCCTTCAGGGCCGTGTCATCTTTCACGCCACCCAGCACCGCCAGGTCTATGGTGTCCTTGTCGTCCACGCGCGACGCCAGCGCGGCGTCGAGGATGACTTGCTCGGCGGCAATGCCGTTCACCCCGAACGGATCGCCCAGCGTCAGCTTGTTCTGGGTCAGGGTGCCGGTCTTGTCCGCACACAGCACGTCCGCACCCGCCAGTTCCTCGATCGCCACCAGCCGGCTGACGATCGCCTCCTTCCTGGCGAGCAGGTGCGCGCCGACCGCCATCGTGACCGACAACACCGTCGGCATGGCCACGGGAATCGCGGCCACGGTCAACACCAGGGCGAATTGCAGGGTGGTGAGGATCGGGTCGCCGCGGAAAATCGCGACGCCGATAATCGCGGCCACCAGCACCACTGCGAGGATGATCAGGTAGTTGCCGATCTTCAACACCGCCTTTTGAAAATGGCTGACGGTGTGCGCCTCCTGCACCAGCTGCGCGGTCTTGCCGAAATAGGTGTTCGCTCCCGTTGCATACACCATTGCGCCGATTTCACCCTGGCGGATGATCGAGCCGGAGAACACCGCCTCGCCCGCTTTGCGCGTGGCGGGCAGCGACTCTCCGGTCAGCGCGGACTGGTCCACCTCCACGGGATCGCCGTCCAGCAAACGCGCGTCCGCCGGCACGATGTCGCCCAGGCGCAATCGGATGACGTCGCCCGGCACCAGCTCGCGTGCCGCGGGGTTGACCCACTTCCCGTCACGTTTGACCCGGGCCTTGATCGCCAGCTTGGCCTTGAGGGCCTCTATGGCGTTGCCCGCTTCGCGTTCCTCCCAGAACCCGACCACGGCGTTGGCCAGGAGCAGCACCAGAATGATGCCGAAGTCCGGCCAGTGCTGGGCGACCGCCGAAAGGATGACGGCCGCTTCGATCATCCACGGGATCGGGCCCCAGAAGTAGGTGAGAAATTTCAGGAACGGATTGGATTTCTTTTCTTCGACCTCGTTAGGCCCGTATTGGGTCAGCCGCTTCGCCGCCTCGGCTTGGGTGAGGCCGTCCGGCGACGAGCCCAATTTCTTCTCCACCTCTGCCAAGGGCAGGGATTTGAGATCGTCCTTCGCATCGGGCTTCGATTCCGGCTTCGATTCGGGGCCCTTGGGTTGATCGGCTTTGGCATTCATCTGAGATTGCTCCACATGCATTGCGGTGTGAGCGCCTCGGCGATCACGGTTCAGCTGTAGCGAGGTGACCCGAGATTCAGAACGCGCGTGCGCGCCGCAGGAGCCGATCGATTCAATTCGAGCAATGCAGCCTTGGATCCGGGACGCTCAGGTGCGCGTTTCACCCCAGAGCGCAAATGCAAGCGCAGCCGCAAGCAAGCACGCGATGACACTCGCCCAAAGCGGAATGAAGATGCCATTTACCGTGACTTCCCATCCGAAGAAGGCGCGCAGCAATTGCAGCAACGCGACGAGCGAGAGGACCAGGACTGCCAACGTGGCAAAGGGCTTCATGCGGAAGTGGACTTAACGGTGTGATGCTTCGGCTTCGCGTTTCGCGTCGGCCGCCCAATAGCCGGGACGGCCATGGTGTTCGTACAGTCTCGCTTCCTGCTTGCGATCCAGCTGCGCCGTCGAGTCGTACGGCGGGCCGTCTTTCACCGCCCGCCGGGTCAGATCGACCGCGACGGTGGCCTCGGACCAGCTCACGTCCTTGATCCATTGCGGCGCGATGAGCACCTGGTGACCGAGCCACCAGTTGCTCGTATTCACAATCATGTAGCGAATGGCCCAGGTTTCCTCATCGAAATAGAAGTCCTTCACGTGACCGATGACGCCGTCGGTCGCGCGGATGGCGTAGTCCTCGAGATCCTTCATGCTGCGCAACATGGGTCCTGCCCCTTCGAATCGGGGAATTTCCAATGGGGGGATAAATTGATTGATGACAGTTACGCCGAACGGGTGGCTGGTTCAATGCGATGGCGTACATGGACCTTCGCTGTGGCCTGACCGTGGCGCTGGAGCGCGGACCCGCGTGGCACGTCTCCGGACTGTCCAACCGATTGCGGGCAAGATCAACTCTTCTTCAGATCCTCAACAGCCTGTTTCACGTCGCCGACGCCCTTTTGCACCTTGCCGGAAATCTGTTTCGAAAGCCCCTTGATCTGCTGTTGCTTGCTTCCAACCGCTTTGCCGGCCTCTTCCTGCACTTTGCCGACTATGTCCTTCGCCGCGCCCTTCGCTTGGTCTTTGTTCATGTTCGAATGGTCCTGTAGTAAGCGCTACGCCGAGCGCGCTGGAAAATGACGGCTATATCTTGCCCAGCAGAAATAAAATCAATACGACCAGAAGTATCAAACCGACTCCGCCGCTAGGACCGAAACCCCATTGCCTGCTGTGAGGCCAGGTCGGAATCACACCCAATAGCGCGAGCACCAAAATCACCAAAAGTATGGTTCCAAGACCCATTCCAATTCTCCTTTTCTCGCCTTTGACCAGCGACGCGCAACACCAACGGTCTTACTGGGTCCCTTTGAGGATCATGTCGTTCTTGACCGACTTCACCCCCTTGACACCCTTGGCGATTTCGGCGGCCTTGTTGATATCGGCGCGCGACCCGACAAATCCGCTCAACTGAACCCTGCCCTTGGAAGTTTCGACATTGATTTCGGCCGACTTGAGTGAAGGTTCTGCCACCGATACGCCCGGCAACGGAGATCGACCACGTTCCGCCTGTATCGACAACTGCGTACATTGGATGCCTCCGTTGCCGGGCGTACTGTGCGCCAACGTACGTACGACCGCGTATATCAGAGGACGGTCGGACATGAGAGGCCGAGCGGGCTATTTCTGATCCGTCCGGTTCACCGTCGCCGGCGGCCAATTCTCGACCTGCTGCCAGGCCTGCTGTGCCGCGGGCGGCAGCTTGTCCATGTGCTTCAGGAACAGCGCCAGGGTCCAGATCTGCCGGTCGCTGAGGCTGTACCCGAACGAAGGCATGCCGGTCAGGCGAATGCCGTGCTTGATCTTCCAGAACGAAAACCCTTCGGGGTCGCCCTCGACCCCGTCGGTCGCCAGTTGCGGCGGCTTCTGGTAAAGGCCCTTCGCGATTGACGAGGGGGACGCAGCCCCCTTCGCGGCGCCGTGGCAGACCGCGCAGTTCTGCGCGAAGAGCTGAACGCCCTCGAGAAGATTCGCGTCGTTCAGCGGCACCGGATTCTTGTCCTTCGGGGCGTCGCGTCGCAATGTCGCATCGAGCGAAGTACCGGCCGCCCAGGTTTCCGGCCAGCCGGGCTTTGCATCGGCATTGGCCGGAATAAGACCGCTTCGAACCAGCGCGTAAGCGCCGATCAGGGCAGCGGCCAGCGTGAGTGCGACTCCCAGAACAATACCTTTCATCATCGCGCCTCCTGGTCAAGCGCAGCACCGACGATGTCCTGCGCTTCGGCCAGGATGCGGCGCAGGTGATCCGCACCGCGGAAGCTCTCGGCATAGATCTTGTAGATGTCTTCGGTGCCCGAGGGGCGCGCGGCGAACCAGCCACTCTCGGCGATCACCTTCAACCCGCCGATCGGCGCTGCGTTGCCCGGGGCTTGCGTGAGAATGCTTTGAATCTTCTCGCCGGCCAATTGCCTGGACTTCACTTGCTGTGGCGAGAGTTTCGAAAGCAGCGCTTTTTGCGCGGGCGTGGCAGGTGCATCAATGCGCTCGGATACCGGCTCGCCGAACTCGCGCGCCAGCTCGCGATAGATTTCGCCGGGATCGCGGCCCAGGCGCGCGCTGATCTCCGCTGCCAGCAGAGCGGGGATGATGCCGTCCTTGTCGGTGGTCCAGACGCTGCCGTCGCGGCGCAGGAAAGCCGCGCCCGCGCTCTCCTCGCCGCCGAAGCCGAGTGCGCCGTCGAGCAGGCCGTCGACGAACCACTTGAAGCCGACCGGCACTTCATAGAGCTTGCGGCCGAGCTTCGCCGCCACGCGGTCGATCATCCGGCTGCTGACCAGCGTCTTGCCGACCGCCGCCGCCTTGCTCCACTGCGGCCGGTGCTGGAACAGGTAGGAGATGGCGACCGCCAGGTAATGGTTGGGCGGCAGCAGGCCGGCGCTGCGCGTGACGATGCCGTGGCGGTCGTGGTCGGTGTCGCAGGCGAAGGCGACGTCGAAGCGGTCCTTCAGCGCGATCAGGCTGTGCATGGCGAAGGGCGAGGACGGATCCATGCGGATGCGCCCGTCCCAGTCGACGCTCATGAAGCGGAAGGTCGGATCGACCGCGTCGTTGACGACCGTCAGGTCGAGGCCGTGACGTTCGGCGATCCGCCCCCAGTAGTGCACGCCGGCGCCGCCGAGTGGATCGACGCCCATGCGAATGCCGGCGCCGCGGATCGCCTCCAGGTCGAGCACGTTGCCGAGGTCATCGACGTAGTTGCCGAGGAAATCGTGCCGGTGCGTGCTCGGGGCGCGCAGCGCCCGGGCGTACGGGATTTTTTTCACGCCGTCGAGGCCGGCTTCGAGGAGGGCGTTGGCGCGCTCCTCGATCCACTTCGTGACCTCGGTGTCCGCCGGCCCGCCGTTGGGCGGGTTGTACTTGAAGCCGCCATTGTCGGGCGGGTTGTGCGAGGGCGTGATGACGATGCCATCGGCGCGGCCGCTGCGGCGCCCGCGGTTATAGGTAAGGATGGCGTGCGAGATCGCGGGCGTCGGCGTGTATTCGTCCTGGTCGGCGAGCATGACTTCGACGCCGTTGGCCGCCAGCACCTCGAGCGCGCTGGCACAGGCCGGCGCCGACAGCGCGTGCGTGTCGATGCCAAGGTACAGCGGGCCGTCAGTGCCTTTGCCGGCGCGGTATTCGCAGATCGCCTGGCTGATCGCCAGCACGTGCCATTCGTTGAAGCTGCGCTCGAGCGAGCTGCCGCGGTGCCCGGAGGTGCCGAACGCCACTCGCTGCGCCGGTACCGAAGGCTCGGGCACGCCTGTGTAGTAGGCGGTGACGAGCTGCGGCACGTCCACCAGCATGGCCGCTGTGGCGGGCTTGCCGGCGAGGGGATGCGGCTTCACGCCTTGTGCGCCGCGGCCGGCGGCCAGCGCTTCGATAAGAGCAGGTCGCCAATCCGCTCGATCGTCAGGTCGGCCGGGGGAAACGCCGACAGGATTTGCGGATCGAGCGCGTAGTGCCCCTGGCGCGGGAACACGGTGGTGAGCCGCTCGCCCAGCAGGGTCTTCATCGCCGCCAGGATGCGCAGCTTGTCGTCCACCAGGACGTAGTGCCGCGCCGGAAAGCGCTGCTCGAGGTCGGCCACCCTCTGCTCCTTGTGGACGTAGATCAGCACGCGGCCCTCGACCGCCTGCCACAGGCCGGAGCGCTGCAGCTTGCGCGGCTGGAACACGACGTCGCCGTCGGTCAGGATGACGGTCAGGCCCCAGTGGCGAAGATGCGCGAGCACCTCGAGCGCATCGGGATACAGGCGCTCGGCGAAGGGATAGTCCACCAAATACGAAGACATCAGCAGCAGACGCGGATCGTTCATCGCGCCGCCCGCTTCCGCCAGCCGGTAGCGCTGCAATGCGCCGAGGTAGTCCGCGTAGCCCAGTTCGCTGCGCAGCGCTTCGAATATCGCCCAGTAGCGGCCACTGCTGGCGGCGCCGAACTCGCGCTCGAGATGGTTCCTGAGATCGTCGATCACGCGGTCGTTGTCGAGCAGCGTGTTGTCGCAGTCGAGCAGGAAGACGACGTCTCCGGCGCCCGCCATGCTCAGCGCCGGCCCGGCTTGGGATTGTGCCAGCGGCCGTGCGCGGCGATCAGCGCGTCGGCCTGCTTCGGCCCCCAGCTGCCGCGCCGGTAGGCGATGGCGCGGCGGTGCTTGCGCAGCACGGGATCGACCACCGCCCAGGCCGCCTCGACCGCCTCTTCGCTGGTGAACAGCGCCGCGTTGCCGGCCATGGCGTCTTCCAGCAGCCGCTCGTACGGTGCCTCCTCGCCCTGCTGCTCGTCCAGCAGGTAGAGCTCGCGCTGGTCGCCGACGAATTCCTTGCCGGCGCGTTTCACGCGCGCCGCGAGCGCGACGGCGGAATTCGGCGACAGGCGAAAGCGCAGGTAATTGGCGCGGCCGACGACCGGCGCCGAGTCGTCGAACAGGCGCTGCGGCGGCGGCTTGAGCTCCACCAGCACCTCGGCCGCGCTGGCGGCGAGGTACTTGCCGGAGCGCAGGTACCACGGCACGCCGGCCCAGCGCCACGAATCGATGTACAGGCGCAGCGCGCAGTAGGTCTCGACGTCGGAGCCGCGGGCAACGCCGCGCTCGCGGCGGTAGCCGGCGTACTGGCCGCGCACCACGTCGGCCGGGCGCAGCGGGCGCATCGCCTGGAACACCTTGGTCTTCTCGCTGTGCACGCCGCCGAAGCCCTGGTAGGCGGGCGGCTCCATGGCGAGCAGGGCGACGACCTGGAACAGGTGGTTCTCGATCACGTCGCGCAGGCAGCCGGCGCTCTCGTAGAAGGCGCCGCGGCCCTTGACGCCGAAATCCTCCGACAGCGTGATCTGCACGCTCGCCACCGTGTTGCGGTTCCAGATCGGCTCGAGGAACGAATTGGCGAAGCGGAAGTACAGGATATTCATGATCGCTTCCTTCGCCAGGTAGTGATCGATGCGGAAGATCGCGTCTTCCGCGAACACCGAGCGCGCGACGCGATGCAGCGCGCGCGCCGAGGCGAGGTCGCGCCCGAACGGCTTCTCGACGATGACGCGCGCCGCGGCGGCGAGGCCGGCGGCGCCCAGCCCCTTGATGACCGTGGCGAACAGCGCCGGCGGGATGGCGAGGTAATGCGCCGGGCGGCGCGCCTTGCCGAGCGCCTTGCCGAGCGCCTGGAACGTGGCCGGATCGTTGTAATCGCCCTGCACGTAGCGCAGCCGCGCGAGCAGGCGCTGCAGCGCGCGCCGGTCGTCGATGCGGCCGGCGGCGCGGATGCCGTCGGTGGCGCGCTTGCGCAGCTGCGCCACGCGCCACTTCGAGGAGGCGACGCCGACCACCGGCACCTTGAGCGTGCCGCGCTTTTCCATCGCGTACAGCGCCGGAAAGATCATCTTGTGCGCGA
>JBDTMD010000078.1:0-7271 GCA_039934435.1 Burkholderiales bacterium | reverse complement strand
GGCACAAGGAACTTGAATCGCTACGCAGCGCATTGGTCAGCGGAGATTTCGACCAGCTGCGCCACCTTGGCCACCGCATGAAGGGCGTCGGCAACTCCTATGGATTCGCCCCGATCTCGGATCTCGGCAAGCGCATAGAAGATGGCGCGCGCGGATCGGACCCCAAGGTCATCGACGTCTGTATCACCGAGTACATCGATTACCTGTCCAAGGTGCAGGTCGTCTATGAGTAGATGGTGGCCCGAGCGCCGGCGCGTGCCGCGCGCCGCGTCGCCGGCATTCCGGGTGCTGGTCGTCGACGACGACGTCGACATGGCGACGTTCCTCGGGCGCCTGCTGACCCAGGAGGGCATGCGGGTCGAAACTGCGATGAGCGGAGAAACGGGACTCGCGAGCATCGCGGTTTCGCCGCCCGACCTGGTGCTGCTGGACGTGGTGATGCCGGGCGCGAACGGCTTCGAGGTCTGCAAGAGGCTGAAGAGCGACGAGTTGACCGCGTTGATTCCCGTTGTGCTGGTGACGTCGCTGGAAGACGCCGAGAGCCGCGTGCGCGGTATCGAGGCGGGCGCTGACGACTTTCTTTCCAAGCCGGTGAAGCGCGAAGAACTGGTCGCGCGCGTCAAAACGCTGCGCCGGCTGCACGAGACACGCAAAGAGCTCGAGAGCCGGCGCCTCGCGGCCGAGGTGCAGCGCAAGGAGGTCATTCGCAAGGCATTTTCCCGTTACATCTCGCCGCGGCTCGCGGATCGCATCGTCGATGCCGCCGGGGACCAGGGCGACCCGTTCCAGGGACGCGCCCAGCGTACCAACCTGGTGGCCCTGTTCGCCGACCTGCGGGGCTTCACGCGGCTGACCGAGCAGAACGAGGTGGGCGCCGTGGTCGGCATGCTGAACGAGTACTTCGGCGTGCTGACCGACGCGGCCTACCAGCACGATGGCACCATTTTCAATATGGCCGGGGACAGCCTGCTGGTCGGCTTCAACGTGCCTTTTCCGCAACCCGACGCCGCCGAGCGCGCTTGGCGCACCGCGCTCGAGATGGTGAGCCGCTTTGCGCCCGTAGCCGCGGCCTGGCGCCAGCAGAGCGGGCTCGACCTGGGCGTGGGCGTCGGTATTTGTGCGGGCGAGGCGATCATCGGCAATGTGGGTTCCGAGCACTACGCGAGCTACACCATCATCGGCAACCCGGTAAACACCGCTGCGCGCCTCATGCAGATGGCGGCGGCGGGGGAAGTGCTCCTGTGCGGGCCGGTGCACCAGCGCATTCGGCATCTGCTATCCGCTTACACGGTCGCCGAGCGCGGCGACGTGGCGCTGCGCGGACGTACCGAGCCGATCGCGGTTTTTGCGGTGCAGGCGGCGACGGAGGCTTCAGCATGAGAGTGCTGGTCATCGACGATGATCCCGACCTGCGCAACCTGCTGGTGCACTACATCCGCCAGCAGTGGCCGGCGGGCGACGTCGAGGAATACGACCCGCTGGAGCGCGACAAGCCGGGCGCCACTTTCAAGCTCGGCGCTTACGACGTCATCATTCTCGACTACATGCTGGGGCGCGGCGACGGCCTGCAATGGCTGACCGATTTCAAGAAGCGGCCTGACTGCCCGCCGATCATATTCCTGACCGGAGCCGGCAACGAGATCATCGCGGTGCGCGCCATGAAAGCGGGCGCCGACGAATACCAGCGCAAGCAGGAGCTCACCAAGGAGCGCCTGATCACCGCGATCCGCGACGTCGCGCACGACAAGATCGAGAAGACCGTGCCGCCTGAAATCGCCGCACGCATGGAAGGCCACATCCTCGGTGCGCGCGTCAAGATTCCAGGCATCAAGGTGCTGCGGCTGATCGGCGAAGGCGGCATGTCGCGGGTGTACCTGGCGTCGCGCGATTCCGACGACGAGCCGCTGGTGGTGAAGATCCTGCGCAGCGAAGTGACGCAGGAGAAGCGCGCGCTCGCGCGTTTCATCGAGGAATACAATCTCATCGAGCGCATCCGCACGCGCCACGTGGTGCGCATCCACGGCCACGGCGTGTCGGAAGACAACGCTTATCTGGTGATGGAGTTTTTCGACGGCGGCGACCTGAACAAGCGCCTTGCCAACAAGGCCCTGCCGCCCGAGGAGGCGCTGCGCATCTTCCGCGAACTGATGTTCGCGCTGGGCGATATCCACGAGCAGGGCATACTGCACCGGGACCTGAAGCCGCAGAACCTCATGTTCCGGTCCGACGGCAGCCTGGCGATCGTCGATTTCGGCATCGCCAAGCACATCGATTCAATCGACAATACCAACAAGGGCGAGATCCTCGGCACGCCGCGCTACATGAGCCCGGAGCAGGTGCAGGGCAGGGCGCTCGACCTGCGCACCGATATCTACAGCGCCGGCGTACTTCTGTACCAGATGATGCTGGGCTCGCACCTGTTCGAGGGCGAAACCGCGGTGGAAGTCGCGCTGCATCACCTCAATACACCCCCGCCCGGGCTCCCCGAGCGCCTGCAGCGCTTCCAGCGCCTGTTCGACAAGCTGCTGGAAAAGGACCGCGACGCACGTTTTCGCAATGCCGACGAAGTGATCGGATATCTGTCGCGCAAGTTCTACCAGGGCCAGTAACCGGGCCGCCGTGCTTCGATGAAGAAGAAGATCTCCGTCCGGGAGCTGCAAACGGGCATGTACGTCTGGGAGCTCGACCGTCCTTGGGTCGGTACGCCGTTCATGTACCAGGGCTTCGTCGTGCGCTCGCAAGAGGAGATCGACAGCCTCCGGAAGCTGTGTCGCGACGTTTACATCGACACCGAAAAAACTGAGTCTGTCGAGCCGAGCGGCGCACCCGGCGCGCCGCTCGCCGGGCTGCCCGGGACCGGACGATTCGTGCACCGCGAAAGTGTCGCGGTGGAAACCGAATGGCCGCAAGCCGGCAATGCGTTGCACGAGGCGCACGATTCGCTTGCCGACGTGTTCGATGCCGTGCGCGTGCGCAAGCTGCTGGAGGCGAAGCAGGCGCGCGCAGCCGTCGGCAACATGACCTCGAGCATGCTGCGCAATCCCGACGCACTGATGCTGTTCTCGGCCATGCGCAAGCGCGGCGGCTACCAGCTCGAACGGGCGATGGACGTCTCGGTCTACATGATTGCCTTTGCCCGTTTTCTCGGCATGAGCGAGGAGGATATCGAGCACGCGGGCCTCGTCGGACTGCTTCAAGATATTGGCATGCTGGACCTGCCGCAGGAGATGCTGCAGAAGGTGACGCGGCTCGAGCCCGCCGAGTTCAAGATGATCCGCGGCCACGTCGCACGCAGCAGAGAGATTCTTGCCGGCACGAGCGGCCTGCCGACGGCCGTGGCGGACATTGCCGCCATGCATCACGAACGATTCGATGGCTCCGGCTATCCCGGTGGCCTGAAGGGCAACGCGCTCGGGGTCATCGGCGCCATGGCCGGCATTGTCGATACTTTCGATGCGCTGACGGTCAAGCGGCCTTATGCAGAGGCGATGTCGCCGTCGAACGCGCTCAACCTGTTGTTCAGGATGCGCAGCCGGACTTTTCAGCCGCAACTGGTGGAGCAGTTCATCCGCTGCATCGGTTACTTTCCGGTCGGTAGCGTGGTCGAGCTGAACAGCGGCGAGATCGGCGTCGTGATCGCGCAAAATTCCGAGCAGCGACTGCAGCCGAAGGTGATGGTGGTGCGCAACGCCCAGGGCCAGCCACTGCGGCCGCAGAAATTCCTCAATCTGGCGAAGCTGCCCAAGGCCTCGTCGGACGAACCCTACCGCATCCGGCGAACGCTCGAATTCGGGCGCGCCGGCGTGACGATCGCTGACGTAGTTGCCGGTTAGTCCCGGCGCCGCGGCACGCGGCCGGCCGCTAAGGCAGATCGCGCCAGATGGCGCGCAGCTGCTCGGGCAGGTCTTTCGGTGAAAATGGCTTGGAGAGCACTCCGGCCGCACCCATGCTGCGCAACTCCTCGAGTTCGCGGTGCGAGGCTTTAGCGGTAATGAACACCACCGGCATTTCGCGCAGCGAGTCCATTTCACGCATGCGCTTGAACAGCGTCGGTCCGTCGATCACCGGCATCATCCAGTCGAGCAGCACCAGGTCCGGCTTGAACGCGAGGATGCCGTCGATGGCGGTAGCCGGGTCGCCGATGATGGACACCTCCATCTTGCCGATGCGTTCCAGAGCCAGACGCGCGATGCGCTGGATGTCGTCGTCGTCTTCCACATAGCAGATCTTTTGCAGCGGGCGATCGGGCATGTCGTCCTCGTCCTCAGGTGGAAATCGCACCCGCCAGCGCGGGCAGCTCGAAATGGAATGTGGTGCCGCCGCCCGCGCGGCTGTCAAAGCCGATATGGCCGTTCATCAATTCAATCAGGCGTTTGCTGATGGCCAGGCCCAGGCCGGTGCCGCCCTTGTTGCGGGTGGTGGTGGAATCGGCCTGCGCGAAACGCGTGAACATACGCGTGCGAAAGTCCTCCGGAATGCCCGGTCCGCGGTCGCTGACCTCGACGCGCACCATGCCGTCGGCGTTGCGCGTGCTCACCTCGACCACGGATCCCTCGGGCGAGAATTTTGCGGCATTGGACAGCAGGTTGGTCATCACCTGCATGAGACGCTTGCGATCGACGCGCACGCGCACGTCCGGAACGTCGCCGCCAACCTCGAGCTTGACCCTGAAGCGATCCGCGTAGGACTTGTTGAGGATGAGGGATTCCTGCACCAGGTCGCTGAGCCGGATGCTTTCCGGGGTGAGCTGGAATTTTCCGGATTCGATCTTGTCGATGTCCAGCAGGTCGTTGATCAGGTCGAGCAGGCGCTGCGCGTTGCGCTCGGCGACTGTCGCCAGCTCGGAAACCTCGCCGCCGATCTCACCGACGACGCCGCTGGTCACGAGCTGCAGCGAACCGATGATCGAAGTGAGAGGCGTGCGCAGCTCGTGCGACAGCGTCGCGGTGAACTCCTTCTTCAGTCGTTCGGCTTCGAGTTGCTGCGTGATGTCCTGGCACTGCGCGATGATCGAGACCAGGTCGCCGGCGTCGTTCACCAGCGGCGTGATCGAGAACTCGCAGTCGACTTCGAGGCCGTCGCGCCGCAGGCAGCGCGCGCGCACCCGATTGGCCGGCTCGCGCCGGCTGACGAATTGCGCCCACCAGGCGGGCGTCAGCGTCGCTTCGTCCGGGGGAAACAGCGTGTTCATCGCGCTGCGACCGATCAGTTCGAGCGTCGAGTAGCCGAGCATGTTCTCGGCTGCCGGATTCATCTCCAGAATGGTGGAATTCGCATCCATCTCGATGACCGAGATCGGCGCGCGCTCGGCGAACAGCGCCAGCTTGCGCCCCGATGCCTCGACCTCATGGCGCGCTTCCAGCAGGTCCTCGATCTGCTGCTCGAGCTGCTTGTTGAGCCGCGTGTGATCCTCGGTCAGGCGGTCATAGGCGTGGCGCAACCGATAGCCCGACAGGAAAACGCGGTTGAGGCGGTAGGCGATGGCGACGTTGATCAAGTAGAAAAACGGCACCAGCAGGGCGATTTCCGTGAACAGGCGGTTGCCGAAATTCGCCAGCACATAGGTAAAGGGCAATACGATGACGCCGGCGTACATGGCGAACATCGGCCACGAAGCGGCGTAGGCGGGGATGCCGGCGGACGTGACGCCTGCGAGCAGGAAGGCGAGGAAGACCTGCTGCTCGTCGGTGTGGGAGGGAAAGAAGACCGCGCCGGCGAATCCCCAGGTGACGCCGCCGGCGAGCGCGCTGATCGCCAGCCACCGCATCCATTGCTCGGCCTCGCCGGTCTTGTCGGCGCTGGCGCGGTAGCCGAAATAAAGTACCGCGCGCGCCGCCGTGACCAGCACCACAAGACCCCACCAGAACAGCACCAGGTCGCGCGTGCGCTCGTCCCAGAGCTCGTAGGTGGCGATGCCGCCGATCAGCAGGTGCGCCATCATGCCCAGCGGCATCTGGCTGTAGAGCTGATCGACCCGATCGGCGAACACGCGCTGCGGATCGGCGCGCGCGTTCGTCTCGCGCGTTGGGGTCAACTCAACAGGTGCGGCGCTGCCGGATGTCATCTAGAGGCGGGTTTCGCCCCTGATTATATCGGCTGCGGCGATATGCCGATTACCGCTGGTTCCGGCTACAGCCCGCGGCCGTTGCGGATCACGCCGACGGCGACGCCCTCGATGGTGAAGGGGTCGCGCCGCAGGTCGAGCTCGATCGGTTCGAACTCGGGATTCTCGGGCAGCAACTGCACGGCATGCCCGCGGCGCCGGAAGCGCTTCACCGTTACTTCGTCCGCAAGGCGCGCCACGATCACCTGGCCGCTGCGCGCTTCCTGCGCGCGGTGCACCGCCAGCAGATCGCCGTCAAGGATGCCGGCATCGCGCATCGACATGCCGCGCACGCGCAGCAGGTAGTCGGCGCGCGGCGTGAAAAGGTTGGGATCGACCTGGTAGCGGCCCTGCAGGTGCTCCTCTGCCAGGATCGGGCTGCCCGCGGCCACCCGGCCGACCACCGGCAATTCCATCAGTCGGCCGAGACGCTGCCCGGGCCTGTCCTTGACGCGCAGGCCGCGCGATGCACCCTGCAGGATCTCCAGCGCGCCCTTCCTTTCCAGCGCGCGCAGGTGCTGCTCGGCGGCATTGACGGAGCGAAAGCCCATGCGCTCCGCGATCTCGGCGCGCGTCGGCGGGAAGCCGGAAGCCTCGGTGAGATCGCGAATCAACCGCAGGATTTCCCCCTGTCGTTCGGTCAGCGGTTCGGCGGCGCCCATGCGTATGTCCCTTGCGGCTGCGGTTGTCAGTACTGTGACTCTTTACAGTGATGGAAGTATATCCAGTATCGGGGACGGCGCAAGTAGAATGGCGCATGGCCGCGATCGTCGTGCATGGCGGGGCGGGGCGCTGGGACGCTGCCGACCGCACTGTCGCCGTCGCCGGGGTGGCGCGCGCAGCGGCCGTCGCCTGGGGGGGTGCTCGCGGCCGGCGGCAGCGCGCTCGATGCGGTGGTCGAGGCGGTCGTCAGTCTGGAAGACGATCCCCTGTTCAATGCCGGGACGGGGTCAGTGCTGAACTCCCGCGGCGCGGTGGAAATGGACGCCAGCGTGATGGCGGGCGATTCGCTTGCTGCCGGGGGCGTCGCGTGCATCGAGCGCGTGCGCAATCCGGTCCTGGTCGCACGGCGCGTACTGCAAGCCACCGACTGCGTGCTGCTCGCCGGTGCCGCAGCGAGCGCCTTCGCCCGCGAGCAGGGCTTCGGCGACTACGATCCGGGACTGCC
>JBDTMD010000077.1:0-7323 GCA_039934435.1 Burkholderiales bacterium | reverse complement strand
GGGCTTGCGCTTTTCCATGAAGGCGCCCAGGGCCTCCTTCGCCTCTGGCGATTTCAGGCGCTCGCCGAAGAGGCTCAGCTCTTCGGTCATGCGCACCTGCACCGCCGGGGCCAGTGCGCGCTTCATGAGCTCCTTCGTCATGCGCACCGACGCGGGCGGCAGCGCCGCGAGCACCGCTGCCGCCTGCCGGCCGCGCTCGAGCAGCTCCGCTTCGGGCACGATCTCGGTGACGATGCCGGCGGCGAGCGCTTTCTCGGCGTTGAACGGGCCGCCCAGCAGCAGCATCTCGGCCGCGCGCCGGTAGCCCGCCATCGCCGGCAGCAGCAGGCTCGAGGCCGCTTCCGGCAGCAGGCCCAGCGGCACGAACGGCATCTGCAGGCGCGCGTTCGGCGCGGCGTACACCAGGTCGCAATGCAGCAGCATCGTCGTGCCGATGCCCACGGCCGGTCCGCCGACCGCGGCCACCAGGGGCTTTTTCGCCGTGGAGATGGCGCGCAGGAACCCCGCGGCGGGCGAGTCGCCGGCGCTGCGCGGCAGCTCGAGAAAATCCTTCACGTCGTTGCCGGAGGTGAAGCAGCCGCTCTGGCCGTGGATCAGCACGGCGCGCACCTGCGCATCGACCTCCGCTGCGGCGAGCGCCTGCGCCATCGCGGCATACATCTCCGGGCTGAGCGCGTTCTTCTTCTCAGGCCGGTTCAGCTCGATGCGGGTGACGCGGTCCCTGGTCTCGACGATGACGTGGCTCATGCGCCCGGCAGCCGGTAGTCCTTGAACTTCTCGCGCAAGGTGAGCTTGGAGAGCTTGCCGGTGGCGGTGTGCGGCAGCTCCTCGACGAACACCACGTCGTCGGGCATCCACCACTTGGCGATCTTGCCCTCGTAGAACTTGAGCAGGTCTTCTTTTGTCACCTGCTGCCCCTTCTTCATCACGGCGACGATGATCGGCCGCTCGTCCCATTTCGGGTGCTTGATGCCGATCACGGCAGCTTCCTGCACCGCGGGATGCGCGACGGCGATGTTCTCCAGGTCGATCGAGCTGATCCACTCGCCGCCCGACTTGATGACGTCCTTCGAGCGGTCGGTGATCTGCAGGTAGCCGTCGGGATCGATGGTGGCGACATCGCCCGTGGGGAACCAGCCGTCCTGCAGCGGATCGCCGCCTTCGGCCTTCATGTAGCCCGAGGCGATCCAGGGCCCCTTCACCAGGAGGTCGCCGAAGCGCTTGCCGTCCCAGGGCAATTCCTGCCCTGCCTCGTCGACGATCTTCATCTCGACGCCGAAGATGCCGCGGCCCTGCTTCGCCTGCACGGCATAGCGCTGCTCCTTCGGCAACGCCGCCTGCTTCACCTTCAGCGAGCCCACCGTGCCGAGCGGGCTCATCTCGGTCATGCCCCAGGCATGGAACACCGTCACGCCGTATTCGTCCTGGAACTCGCGGATCATCGCCGGCGGGCACGCCGAGCCGCCGATCACGGTACGCTTGAGCGTCGAAAACTTCAGCTTGCCGGTGCTCAGGTGCTGCAGCAGCATCAGCCACACGGTCGGCACGCCCGCCGACAGCGTCACCTTTTCCTGCTCGATCAGGTCGTAGACGCTCTTGCCGTCGAGGTGCGGTCCCGGGAACACCATCTTCGCGCCCACCATGGTGCAGGCGTAGGGCAGGCTCCAGGCATTGGCGTGGAACATGGGGACCACCGGGAGCACCGCGTCGGCGGCCGAGAGGTTGAGCGCATCGGGCAGCGCCGCGCCGTAGGCGTGCAGCACCGTGGAGCGATGACTGTAGAGCACGCCCTTCGGATTGCCCGTGGTGCCCGAGGTGTAGCACAGCGCGGCTGCGGTGCGCTCGTCGAAGCTCGGCCACTCGAACCGCTCATCCTGTTTGGCCATCAGCTCCTCGTAGCACAGCAGATTCGGGATCGAGCCGCCAGCCGAACTGCGTGCCGGCATGTGCGCGCGGTCGGTCATCAGCACGAAGTGCTTCACCGACTTCAACTGCGGCGCGAGCTTTTCCACCAGCGGCAAGAACGTCAGGTCGAAGAACAGCGCCTGGTTCTCGGCGTGGTTCGATATGTAGAGCAGCTGCTCCGGGAACAGGCGCGGGTTGATGGTGTTGATGACGGCGCCGATGCCGGAGATCGCGTAATACAGCTCGTAGTGCCGGTAACCGTTCCAGGCCAGGGTGCCGACGCGATCGCCGGCCTTTACGCCAAGCGCCTGCAGGACCTTGGCCAGGCGCCGCGCGCGCGCGTGCGCGTCGCGGTAGGTGCAACGGTGCAGATCCCCCTCGACCGTCTTCGACACGATCTCGGTATCGCCGTGATTGCGGTCCGCGAACCGGATCATGTCGGTGATCAGCAGCGGGACGTCCATCATCAGGCCGTGCATGCGTTTACCCTCCTGGTGCGCAAACTAACTTACTGTGCGCCGCCAAAGCCGGTCAAGCACTATCCGACGCCCGGATCGGGGGGGTAGAATTTGCACCGTCCCCTGGAGAGTCCGCGACATGAGCGACGTGGCAGCATATACGGTGCGCGACGGCATTGCCGTCATCACACTCAACAACCCCCCCGTCAACGGCCTCGGCAACGCGCTGCGCGCCGGTATCGCCGAAAATCTGGAGAAGGCCGACTCCGACCCCGACGTCAAGGCCGTGGTGCTGATCGGCTCGGCCAAGGCGTTTTCGGGCGGCGCCGACATCCGCGAATTCAACAAGCCGATGACCAAGCCGAGCCTGCCCGAGGTCAACGACCTGCAGGACTCGATGCAGAAACCCCTGGTGGCGGCGATCGGCGGCTTCGCGCTCGGCGGCGGGCTCGAGCTCGCGCTCGGCTGCCATTACCGAGTGGCGCTGGAAAAATCCGTGCTCGGCCTGCCGGAGGTGAAGCTCGGCATCCTGCCGGGATCGGGCGGCACGCAGCGCCTGCCGCGCATCATCCCGGTGCACGAGGCGGCGCGCATGATGATCCTCGGTGACCCGATTCCGGCGGCCCGGGCAAACGAGCTCGGCCTGGTCGATGAGATCGTCAGCGGCGACCTGCTCGAGGCCGGGATCGCCTATGCGCAGAAGCTGGTGGCCGCCGGCAAGGGCCCGCGGCGCATCCGCGACATGCCGCCCAAGGTGGAAGGCGACCAGAAGGCGCTGCTCGATGCGGTGCCCGAGCAGGCGGCGAAGAGCGCCGGCGGCAATCCGGCGCCCGCCGAAATCGCCAAGTGCATCGCCGCCGCTGTGACGCTGCCCTTCGACGAAGGCCGCAAGGTGGAGCGCGAGCGCTTCGAGTACCTCGTCAACACGACGGAATCCAAGGCGCTGCGGCACATGTTCTTCGCCGAGCGCCAGACCTCGAAGATCCCTGACGTGCCCGAGAGCACGCCGGTGCGCGAGATCAAGAAGGTGGCGGTGGTCGGCGCCGGCACCATGGGCGGCGGCATCGCCATGAGCTTCGCCAATGCCGGCTTCCCGGTGGTGATCGCCGACGTTTCGCAGGAGGCGCTCGACAAGGGCATGAAGAAGATCCGCGACAACTACGAGGCGACGGTGAAACGCGGGCGCCTCAAGCCCGAGGAGATGGAAAAGCGCTTCGCGCTGATCCAGCCGAGCGTCGATCTGAACGCCCTGCGGCCGGCCGACATCGTCGTCGAGGCGGTGTTCGAGAGGATGGAAGTCAAGCAGGATATGTTCAGGAAGCTCGACGCCATCATGAAGCCCGGCGCGATCCTCGCTACCAATACCTCGACGCTCGACGTCAACAAGATCGCCGAGGTCACCAAGCGCCCGCAGGACGTGATCGGCACGCACTTCTTCTCGCCGGCGAACGTGATGCGCCTGCTCGAAGTGGTGCGCGGCGCAAAGACCGCGAAGGACGTGCTCGCCACCACCATGAAGCTCGGCAAGAAGCTGAAGAAGGTGCCGATCGTCTCCGGGGTGTGCGACGGCTTCATCGGCAACCGCATGCTCGAGCGCTACTCGCAGCAGGCGGGTTTCCTCCTCGACGAGGGCGCGAGCCCGCAGCAGGTGGACGCGGCGCTGCAGAAGTGGGGCATGGCGATGGGCCCGTTCACCATGTCCGACATGGCCGGCAACGACATCGGCTGGGACATCCGCAAGCGCCGCCACTACGAACGGCCAGAGATGGCGTACTCGAAAATTCCCGACAAGATCTGCGAGCTCGGTCGCTACGGGCAGAAGACCGGCAAGGGGTTCTACCGCTACGAGCCGGGCAACAGGAAGCCCGTGCCCGACCCCGAGATCGAGGCCCTGCTCGAGCAGTACCGCAAGGAAAACGGCCTGCAGGCACGAGCGATCACGGACGAGGAGATCGTCGAGCGCTGCATCTACGCGCTTGCCAACTCGGGCGCGCGCATCCTCGAAGAGGGTATTGCGCTGCGCGCCTCCGACATCGACATGGTGTACCTCGCGGGCTACGGCTTTCCACCGCATCGCGGCGGGCCGATGTTCTATGCCGACAGCGTCGGCCTCGACAAGGTCATGGCCGCGATCGAGAAGTTCCAGAAGGGCTACCAGGGCAACCAGTGGCAGCCGGCGCCGTTGCTCGTCAAGCTCGCCAAAGAGGGCAAGCGCTTCAACGAATAGGAGATCCAGGACATGACCGAGGCAGTGATCGTATCGACGGCGCGCACGCCCCTGTGCAAGAGCTGGCGCGGCGCGCTGAACAGCACCCACGGCGCCAAGATGGGCGGGCACGTGGTGCACGCGGCGCTCGAGCGCGCGAAGGTGGACGCCGACGAGGTCGAAGACGTGATCATGGGCTGCGCCACGCCGGAAGGCGCCACCGGCGGCAACATCGCGCGCCAGATCGCAATCCGCGCCGGCTGCCCGGTGACGGTGCCGGGCATGACCGTGAACCGCTTCTGCTCGTCGGGGCTGCAGACCATCGCCCTCGCCGCGCAGCGCGTGATCGTGGGCGAAGGCACGGTGTTCGTCGCCGGCGGCGTCGAATCCATCTCGCTGGTGCAGAACGAAGCCAACAAGCATCACGCCCAGGACGAGTGGATTCACCGCCACAAGCCCGAGATCTACTGGCCGATGCTGCAGACCGCGGAGTACGTGGCGAAGAAGTACGGCATCTCGCGCGAAGACCAGGATCGCTACGGCGCGCGCAGCCAGCAGCGCGCGGCCAAGGGACGTGCGGAGGGCAAGTTCAAGGACGAGATCGTGCCGATCACCACCCAGATGAAGGTGATCGACAAGAACACCAACGTCGAGACGATGAAGGAAGTGACGGCCGAGCATGACGAGGGCATCCGCCCGGACACCACCTACGAGGGCGTGTCGCAGATCAAGCCGGCGATCGAGGGCGGCGTGATCACCGCCGGCAACGCCAGCCAGTTCTCCGACGGCGCCTCGGCCGCGGTGGTGATGAGCGACAAAGAGGCGGCGAAGCGCGGCCTGAAACCGCTCGGCGTGTTCCGCGGCTTCGCGGTCGCCGGCTGCGAGCCCAACGAAATGGGCATCGGCCCGGTGTTCGCGGTGCCCAAGCTGCTCGAAAAGGCGGGGAAGAAAGTCTCCGACATCGATCTGTGGGAGCTGAACGAGGCGTTCGCCGTGCAGGTGCTGTACTGCCGCGACAAGCTCAAGATTCCCGACGACCGGTTGAACGTCAACGGCGGCGCCATCGCCGTCGGCCATCCCTACGGCGTGAGCGGCGCGCGCCTCGTCGGCCACGCGCTGATCGAAGGCAAGCGCCGCGGTGCCAAGCTGGTGGTGGTGACGATGTGCATCGGCGGCGGCATGGGCGCGGCGGGGCTGTTCGAAGTCGCGTGAAAATCGCCATCGTCGGCTGCGGCGCGATGGGCTCGGTGTACGCGGGCCTGTTTGCCTCGGCGGGCCATGAGGTCTGGGCGATCGACCGCTGGGCCGAGCATGTCGCAGCGATCAATCAACACGGCCTGCGCCTCGAAGGCAAGTCGGGCGATCGCACCGTGAAAGTGAAGGCGACCACAGAAGCGAAGGATGCGGGACCCTGCGATCTCGTCGTGCTTGCCACCAAAGCAATGCACGTCGCGCCAGCCGCGGAGTCGATAAAAGCGCTTCTCGGCAAGGACACGCCGGTGCTGTCGATCCAGAACGGCCTCGGCGGCCCCGAGACCGCGGCCGGCATCCTCGGGCGCGAGCGCGTCATGGTCGGTGTGGTCGGCGGCTTCGGCGCCTCGATGAAGGCGCCGGGCCACGCGCACCACAACGGCATGGAGCTCGTGCGCCTGGGCGAATTCGGCGGGCCGATCACGCCGCGCCTGAAGAAAGTCGAGGAAACCTGGGCCGGCGCGGGCTTCAAGGTCAAGGTGTTCGACGACATCGACCAGCTGATCTGGGAGAAGCTGATCTGCAACTGCGCCTACTCCGGGCCCTGCGGGCTCGCCGAGCTCACCATCGCCGGCGTGCTGGCCGATCCGGGCCTGGCGAAGATTTCGGCCGACTGCGCGGCGGAAGGCTATGCCGTGGCAAAGGCGAAGGGCGTGAAGCTCGATTTCAGCGACCCTGTCGCTTACGTGCGTGACTTCGGCGCCAAGATCCCGAACGCACGGCCCTCGGTGCTGCTCGACCTGATGGCGGCCAGGAAATCCGAGATCGACGTCATCAACGGCTCGATCCCGCGCGTGGGCCGGCAGGTCAAGGTGGCAGCGCCGGTCAACGAAACCGTCACCGCCCTGGTAAAAGCGAAGGAAGCGAAGCTCGGCTGCAAATAGCTGCTAGCGCATGCCCTTCACCCGGAACGCCTTGATCGGCTGGGTGAAGCCGCGCAGCTGCAGCGGGCCGACCGGATCGGCCTCCATGGCGTCGCCCACATCCGCGCAGGTGGCGGCATCGATGATGATTTCGCCGCCGCTCGCCTGGCCGCACAAGCGCGCCGCGAGGTTCGGCACCGCGCCGATCGCCGCGTACTCCCAGCGCTGCTCGAAACCGATCACGCCCAGCGTCGCCTCGCCCTGGGCGATGCCGACGCCGAGCGTGACGTCGTGGCCACGTTGCTTCCAGGCCTGCGCGATCGGCACGAACGCCTGCTGCAGGTCCATCGCCATGCGCACCGCCTTCACCGCCGAGCGCTCCACCGGCAGCGGGTCGTTGAAGAAGATCATGACGCCGTCGCCGGCGAAGTGCTCCAGCGTGCCGCCGTAGCGATCGACAAGGTTGCCCATCGCCTTGTGGTAGTCCGCGAGCAGGTCCATCACCTGGTCGGGATCGGCGCGGTCGGTGAAGGCGGTAAATCCGCGCAAATCCAGGAACACGGCGGTGATCTGGCGCCGGTGCGGCGCCAGCATGTCGACGCCGCCGGCGACGATGGCGTCGGCCACCGGCGCCGAGAAG
>JBDTMD010000076.1:0-7363 GCA_039934435.1 Burkholderiales bacterium | reverse complement strand
CCCGGACGCGCGCGCGGGCGCCGTGCTTTGCAAAGGTCACCGGGCGCGCGCCGGTGGCTGCGAACGTTATCCCCTATAGGAGGAAGGCATGGAGTGGGGTGCGGTATCCGCAATCGCAGGATTATTGGCTGCGGTATTTGTCGGCCTTACCGTTGTCTATCTGGCGCTTCAGATCAGGGCAAGTACGCGAGCCACGCACTCGCAAACGTATCATCTTGCCACTTCTGCACTCGCAGAAATGGCGAGCATTGTCGGTCGCGATAGAGAGCTTGCGAGGATTTTTCGTATTGGCATGGTGGACCCCAAAGAGCTCACCGACGATGAGTTCACTCAATTCGGCTATCTCGGCATCAGCCTCTTTCGCCGGTTCGAGAACGTCTTCTTCCAGTATCAGTCGGGAATGATCGACAAGGACTTTTGGATTGGACATCGGGAAAATATCCTATGGTTCTTTCATCGCCCCGGAATACAGGCTTGGTGGAAGGACCGTAAGTTTGGATTTAGCGAGCGCTTTCGCGAGTTCTTGGACAACTCGTCACCGACTGAAATCACCTCGCCTGAGACGCGTCGTCTATGAGCGGGGCTATCCCCGCCTTGCAGCCGACCGACACGATCGGCGCTTGTTGTTCGCTCGACGCCCCACCGCGCGGCAGCGGCTGAAGGCGAACGACAAGGAGCGCTTATCTTGATCGACTATGGGTTCCCGCCCATTTCAGCCACGTCCGCGCGCGTGCTGATTCTCGGGTCGCTTCCTGGTCAAATGTCTCTCCGGCAGCGACAGTATTACGCGCAATCGCGCAACGTGTTCTGGCGAATCATGGGAGCTCTCTTTGCGATGAAGCCCGATCTGCCATATGACGCGAGAATCGAGCAACTCATTGCAAGCAACGTCGCACTGTGGGATGTCTGTGCCTCTGCCCGTCGAAAGGGAAGTCTCGACTCGGCGATTGATCCAAACAGCGTTACGCCAAATGACTTCAACGCCTTCTTCAAAATGCACCGGAGCATCGAGCTTATCTGTCTAAACGGAAAGAAAGCAGCGGCGCTGTACAAGCGCCATGTGCTTCCCGGTTTGCCGAAAAGCAAACAGCAGATTCGACTTGAAGAGCTACCATCCACCAGTCCGGCGCATGCATCCATGCCCTATGAGCAGAAGATCGCGCGCTGGTTGATCGTCCGTACTGTCGCGTCCACGGAACCAGCGCGCATATGAAGGACCTCCATGTTTAAACAGAAATGTTGGTGGATAACGGGGGCCTCGTCGGGCATTGGTGCTGCCCTCGCCCGCGCCCTGTCTGCGCGCGGCGCAAGCGTCATCCTGTCCGGCCGCAACGTAGAAGCGCTCGAAGCCGTGGCCCGCGACTGCAAGGAGTCGCTCGTGCTGCCGTTCGAAGTGACCGATTTCCAGGCGATCCCGGGCATCGCCGATCGCGCCTGGTCGTGGAAAGGCCGCATCGACGGACTGGTGAACAACGCCGGCGTTTCTCAGCGCTCGCTCGCGATCGAGACCGCGTTCGCGGTCTACGAAAAGATGATCGCCATTGACCTGATGGGGCCGATCGCACTGACGCAGGCGCTCCTGCCCAGGATGGTGAAGGCGGGCGGCGGACGCATCGTCGCCATCGCAAGCGTCGCCGGACTCGCCGGCATCCCGCTGCGTTCCGCCTATTGCGCGGCCAAGCACGGGCTGGTCGGCTATCACGACGCGGTGCGTGCCGAGAACGAGCACCTCGGCATCAAAGTCCATGTCATCGCGCCCGGCTCGGTCCGGACCGACGTATCGAGAAATGCGCTCACTGCCGACGTCTCGAAGCGCGGCGTCAGCGACAAGGCGATCGACAACGGCATGCCACCCAAGGATGTCGCCGAGGAAATCCTGAACGCCGTCGAGTCCGGCAAGCGCGAGCTGATTCTCGCGAAAGGCGCGGAGTACGAGATTCCCGCACTGCGCCGCAATGACCCCGACGCACTATTTGATCGCATGTCGGCGATGGTCCGGGACGGATACGCCAAGAAACTGGTCACCGGGAACGGTAAAGCCTGAACTGACCGGGTTCAGTCGTGCCGCGAAAGGACCACGGCCAGTTCGGCAATCCCCGCCGGATGCGTCGTCCGCGGATAAGGCGGCTTCGGCCAGGCCCAGCGCGGCTCCGGCAACAGCGCCCGCATGGCGTTGATGTCGCAGTGATACGGCGGGCCCTGGATGCTGCCTTCGGCCGCGCCCTCGCGCAGCCACTGCATGAAGAGCGCAAACAGTTTTCCGCCCGGCACCAGCCACAGGTGCAACCGGTCGGCGTACTCGCGCCAGCGGTCCGGATACAGAGCACACAGGCAGGTCTGTTCATAAATCGCGTCGAACGCGCGATCCGGCTTCCACGCCAGCACGTCGGCCTGCACCAAAGTCGCATCGACGTCCGCCTTTTCGAGATTGCGGTGCGCGCGCGCGATCGCCTCGTCGGCGTAATCCAGCCCCGTCACTTCGAAACCCGCCAACGCGAGATCCACCACTTCGTACCCTGATCCACAGCCCGGCACGAGTATCCGGCAGGGTTTGAGCACACCCGAACGCAGCCACGCCGCGAGCTGCGGGCTCGATGCGCCGCGATCCCACGGCGTATTCCCCGCGGCAAATCGCTCGTCCCAGAACTCCCTGGTCGGTCCCGTCATCGCAGCGCCAATCCTATATCCTCGGCCGGCAAATGCGGCCGCCCATCATTTTCGACCCCGCGCTCCCGGTCAGCCAGAAACGGGACGAAATCGCGCGCGCCATCGCCGAAAACCCGATCGTCATCGTCTGCGGCGAGACCGGCTCGGGCAAGACGACGCAGTTGCCGAAGATCCTGCTGGAGATGGGCAGGGGCGAAAAGAAGCAGATCGGCCACACGCAGCCGCGTCGGATCGCCGCGCGGTCGGTGGCGGCAAGGATCGCGGAGGAGCTGAAAGTCGAACTGGGCACGCTCGTCGGCTACAAGGTGCGCTTTACCGACAAGGCGGGGAAGAGCACCCGGATCAAGCTGATGACCGACGGGATACTGCTGGCCGAAACGCAGGGCGACCCGGACCTCAAGGCCTACGACACGATCATCCTCGATGAAGCGCACGAGAGAAGCCTGAACATCGACTTCCTGATGGGCTACCTGAAGCGACTGCTTCCAAGGCGCCCCGACCTGAAAGGCGTCATCACCTCCGCCACCATCGACGCGGAGCGGTTCTCGAAGCACTTCAACGACGCCCCGGTGATCGAAGTCTCGGGCCGCCTGTACCCGGTGGAAATCCGCTACCGGCCCGTGGGCGGCGACGAAGAGGACACCACGCGCGACGAAGAAGAGCTGGCGCTCGGCGACGCGGTGGAGGAATTGTTCCGGGAAGGCCCCGGCGACGTGCTGGTGTTCCTGCCCGGCGAAAGGGAAATCCGCGACGCGTCCGCCATCCTCGCCAAGAGAAACCTGAAAGGCGCCGAGATCCTGCCGCTCTACGGCCGCCTCTCGGTCGCCGACCAGGACCGCGTTTTCCACCCCGGCGGGGTGCGGCGCGTGGTGCTCGCCACCAACGTCGCCGAAACCTCGCTGACCGTGCCGCGCATCCGCTACGTGGTGGACGCGGGCCAGGCGCGCATCAAGCGCTACTCCTACCGCAACAAAGTGGAGCAGCTGCGCGTAGAGAACATCTCGCAGGCGGCGGCACAGCAACGAGCCGGCCGCTGCGGCCGCGTCGCCGACGGCATCTGCATCCGCCTCTACGGCGAGGACGAATTCAAGCAGCGGCCGGCCTACACCGATCCGGAGGTGCTGCGCGCCTCGCTCGCGGCAGTGATCCTGAGGGCCTTGAGCCTCAACCTCGGCAAGGTCGAGGACTTTCCGTTCCTCGATGCGCCGAACTCCCGGGCCATCGCCGACGGCTACAGCCTGCTTGCCGAGCTCGGGGCGGTGGACGACGACAACGCGCTCGCCGGCCTCGGCCGCGAGCTCGCGCGCCTGCCGCTCGACCCGCGCGTCGGGCGCATGCTGATCGCGGCGCGCGCAGAACGCTGCCTCGAGCAGATGCTGGTGATCGCCGCTGCCTTGTCCGTGCAGGACTCCAGGGAACGGCCGCTCACCAGGCAGTCCGCCGCCGACGAGCGCCACAAGCGCTTCGCCGATGAGCGCTCGGACTTTCTCGCGCTCCTCAAGCTATGGCAGCTGCAAGGCGAGCAGGGCCTGCGGCGCCTGTGCCGCGACAATTTCCTTTCCTATCCGCGCATGCGCGAATGGCGCGACGTGCACCTGCAGCTGAGCACGGTCACGCAGGAGCTCGACTGGAAGATGTCGCGCGCGCAGCCGGACAAGCCGGACGGCTTTCGCGCCATCCACCGCGCGCTGCTGGCGGGCCTGCTCGGCAACATCGGCATGAAAGACGAGCGGGATGGCAACTACACTGGGGCGCGCGGGATCAAATTCTGGGTGCATCCGGGCTCGGGCACGAAAAAGCCCGGCAAGTGGATCGTCGCCGCCGAGCTGGTCGAAACCACGCGCCTGTTTGCCCGATCCGTGGCCACGATCGACCCGCTGTGGCTCGAGGAGCTTGGCGCCCACCTGCTGAAGAAGCACCGCGACAACCCGCACTGGGAAAAGATGCGCGCGCAGGTGGTGGCGGTGGAGCGCGGCACTCTCTACGGGTTGCCGGTGTACACCAACCGGCGCGTGCACTACGGGCCGCTCGATCCCGGAGTGTCACGCGGCATCTTCATCCGCTCGGCGCTGGTGGAAGGCGAGTTCGACAGCAAGGCGCCGTTTTTCGCCCACAACCGGCGCCTGATCGCCGACATCGAGCGCATGGAGCACAAGTCGCGCCGCCCCGACATCCTGGTCGACGACGAGCTGATCCACGCCTTCTACGACGAGCGCGTCCCGGAAGGCATCCACAACGGCGCCGACTTCGAGAAGTGGCGCAAGGGCGCGGAGCGGGAAAATCCCAAGCTGCTGCACCTGAAGCGCGAAGACCTGATGCGCCACGAGGCAGCCGGCATCACCACCGACAACTTCCCGCATGAGCTGAGGCTCGGCGCGAATACCTTCAGGCTGGAGTACCACTTCGACCCGCGCGCGCCGCGCGACGGCGCCACGCTGAGCGTGCCGGTGGCGCTGCTCAACCAGGTGCCCGCGGCGCGCTGCGAGTGGCTGGTGCCCGGGTTGATCAAGGAAAAGGTGCGTGCACTGGCGAAGTCGATACCGCAGCGCCTGCGCAACAAGCTGGGGCCGCTGGACGAATTCGCCGAGGCATTCGCGGCGCGGATGCAGCCCTGCGACACGCCGCTGACCCAGGTGCTCGCGCGCCACATCCGTGAGGAGCTGAACCTCGACGTGCCGCTCGACGCCTTTCGCCCGGATTCGGCGCCGCCGCACCTGCACATGAATTTCCTCGTCATCGACGAGCACGGGCGCCAGCTCGGCATGGGCCGCAACCTCGCGCAGCTCAAGCAGGAGCTGGCGGCGCACACCACGCAGGTCCTGCAGCAGGAGGCGCCGCTCGACGACGGCGAGCATTACACCGGCTGGACGATGGGCGATCTCGCCGAGATGATGGAAATCGAGCGCGGCGGCCAGACCCTGCTCGGCTATCCGGCGCTGGTCGACGCGGGCGACGGGGTGTCGCTGCAGGTGTTCGACACGCCGGAGCGCGCGCGCGAACTGCACCGCGCCGGCGTGCGGCGCCTGCTCGCCATCGCCTTCAAGGAGCGCGTGCGCGACCTCGAGCGCGCCTGGCAGAAGGACCTGGCGCTCGCGCCGCTGAAGGAAGACCTGGTGGCGGCGGCGCTCGAGCGCGCGTTCCTGGCCGAGCGCGTGCCGGCGCTGGCCGCCGAGTTCGCGCGCGCCGTCGATGCGGGCCGCAGCCGCTTCATGCTCGTCGCCCAGGAGCTCGCGCGCACGGCGACCGGCATCCTCGCCG
Organism: Burkholderiales bacterium; assembly: GCA_039934435.1. Classification (GTDB taxonomy): domain Bacteria; phylum Pseudomonadota; class Gammaproteobacteria; order Burkholderiales; family SG8-39; genus JAABQT01. The sequence goes on along the minus strand of JBDTMD010000076.1, from coordinate 1,438 downwards.
CGCACGCCGACCTGCAGAAGAAACTCGCGCCAGCGGCGAAGGCGCATCCGCACGCGGCCGCCGACATGAATCAGCAGCTGGCCCGGCTGCTGGGCGGCGGCTGGCTGGCGACGAACCCGTGGGCGCGGCTGCAGCACTTCCCGCGCTACCTGAAGGCGGTCGACGCGCGGCTGGAAAAGCTGCGCACCGACCCGGCGCGCGACGCGCGCCTGATGGCCGAGCTGCAGCCGCTGGTCACCGCGTGGCTGCGCGCCCAGCGCCCGCTGGACGCCGAGCGCGAGCAGTTCGGCTGGCTGCTGGAGGAGCTGCGCGTGTCGCTGTTCGCGCAGCAGCTGAAGACGCCGGTGCCGGTTTCGGCCAAGCGCCTCGCCAAACTGTGGCAAAGTATCCGCCGATGAACTCGATTCCGAACTCGCTGGTTTACGCACTCGCCAACATCCTGCACCCGCGCATGATCTGGCTGATGATCTGGCCGCTGGTGATCGCGCTCGGCCTGTGGGGCACGCTTGTCATCGTGTTCTGGGCGCAGCTCGCGCTGCACATCGCCGAATGGATGCAAAGCGGCCTGGCGCAGGCGCCGTTCATCAGCCATTGGGACTTCACGACGGCGACGCTGTTCCTCGCCAAGGTGATGATCCTGGTCATGCTGGTGCCCCTGATCCAGCTCACCGCGCTGCTCATCCTGTCCGTATTCGGCATGCCGTCGATGGTCGAGCACGTGGCGAGCCGCGCCTACCCGGCGCTCGAGCGCCGCAAAGGCGGCAGCCTCGCGGGCAGCGTGTGGAATTCCAGCGTCGGCCTGCTCGGCCTGGTCGGCCTCGGCCTCGCCTCGATTCCGCTCTGGATCTTCCCGCCGCTGTGGCCGCTGATCCCGGTGGCGATCCTCGGCTGGGTCAACCAGCGCGTGCTGCGCTACGACGCGCTCGCCGAGCACGCGTCGGCCGACGAGATGCGGCGGCTGTTCGGCGCACGCTGGGGCGGGCTCTACGTGATGGGACTGGTCCTTGCGCTCCTTGCCTACATTCCGATCCTCGGGTTTTTCGCGCCGGTGCTGCTCGGCGTGAGCTTCATCCACTACCTGCTTGGCGCGCTCGAAGAGCAGCGTAGCGCGCCGATCCAGGGCCAGGTGTCGTGACCGGCTTCGGCGCCTTCGTCTTCGGCGACGAAATCCTGGTCGGCAAGCGCCAGGACAAGCATTTCCCATGGCTGATCGAGGCGCTCGGCAAGCGCGGCCTGCGCCTCGCGTGGTGCGAGCACCTCGGCGACGAGCCGGCGCGCGTGACGCAGGCGCTGAAGCGCAGCTTCGCCGGCGAGGACGTGGTGTTCTGCTTCGGCGGCATCGGCGCCACGCCCGACGACCACACGCGCCAGTGCGCCGCCGAGGCGCTCGGCGTCGGGCTCGCCCTGCATGCGGACGCCGAGGCCGAGATCCGCGGCC
>JBDTMD010000075.1:0-7364 GCA_039934435.1 Burkholderiales bacterium | reverse complement strand
CGCGACGGCAAGCTCTATGGACGCGGCGCCGCCGACATGAAATCGTCGATCGCCTGCTTTGTCGTCGCCGTCGAGCAATTCATCGCCGAGCGCCCGCAGCATGCGGGTTCGATCGCCGTGCTGCTCACTTCGGACGAGGAAGGCCCGTCGGTCGACGGTACAGCGCGGGTGGTGGAAATGCTCAAGCAGCGCGGCGAGTCGATCGACTACTGCATCGTGGGCGAGCCCTCCTCTTCTACCGAGCTCGGCGACACGCTGCGGGTCGGACGGCGCGGCTCGCTCACCGCCAGAATTACGGTGAAGGGGATCGAAGGTCATGTGGCGTATCCGGAGCAGGTCAGGAACCCGATCCATCAACTGGCGCCGGCGCTTGCCGAGCTTGCCGCCACGGAATGGGACGCGGGCAACGAGTCGTTTCCGCCGACCAGTTTCCAGGTCTCCAACCTCAATTCCGGTACGGGCGTCGAAAACGTCGTGCCGGGGTCCGCGCATCTGATCTGCAATTTCCGCTTTTCGACCGCCAGCACCGATGCCGCGTTGCGCGAGCGCCTCGAAGGCGTGCTGCGCAAGCACCGCCTCGATTTCAGCGTTGCCTGGACGCTCGGCGGCAAGCCCTTCCTCAGCCGCCCGGGCCGCTTGATCGAAACCGTGCAGCGTGCGGTGCAGGCGCACACCGGACGCACGCCACAACTGTCGACGGGTGGCGGCACCTCCGACGCCCGCTTCATCATCGACATCTGTCCCGAAATCGTCGAATTCGGCCCGGTCAACTCGAGCATCCACAAGCTGAACGAGCATATCGAGCTCGGCTCCCTGGAGCGCCTGCCGCTCATCTACCTCGATACGCTGCGCGCCCTGCTGCCTTGAACCTGCGCCAGCTGGTCCGCGATGTTGCGCAGCGGCTGCGTGGGTCAAGCGTGCGTTACGGCCATGGCACTTCGAATGCCGCCGACGACGCGGCGTATCTCGTCCTGCGCGGGCTCAACCTGCCGTTCGATGCGCCGGCCGACCGCGAGGTCGCGCGGCAGGACCAGGCCCGTATCGAACGGCTGCTCCGCCGCCGGATCCACGAGCGCATTCCGGTCGCCTATCTGCTGAACGAGTCCCGGCGCGTGATCATCCCGCGCTCGCATATCGCCGCGCTGCTGCAGGAACGCCTGCGGCCCTGGCTGCACCGGCCGGTCAGGCGTGCGCTGGATTTGTGCACGGGCACCGGCTGCCTGGCGATCCTGGCGGCGAAAGCGTTTCCACGTGCCCGCGTCGACGCCTCCGACCTTTCTTCCGGCGCGCTGGCCGTCGCCGCGCGCAACGTTGAGCGCCATCGGCTGGCTGGCCATGTGCATGTCATGCGCTCGGACCTGTTTGCCAGTCTGGGGCGGCGGCGCTACGACCTGATCGTCACCAATCCGCCCTACGTGCAGACGTCGGCGATGCGCGCATTGCCGCGTGAGTATCGCCACGAGCCGCGCATGGCGCTGGCCGGGGGCAACAACGGACTGGATCTGGTGCACCGGATCCTGCAGCAGGCCCGCGCGCACCTGGCGCCGTGTGGCATGCTGGTGTGCGAAATCGGCCGCGGCCGCAAGCTGCTCGAGCGTACCTATGCGCGCACGCCGTTCGCGTGGCCGCTGGAGCAGGTCTTCGTGCTAGCGCGCGAGGACTTGCCGCGCGCCTGAGAAAGTGGGGTGACCGATGGGATTCGAACCCACAACAACTGGAATCACAATCCAGGACTCTACCTTTGAGCTACGGTCACCGTCGTCGCTGCGGTTCTGGCCTGCCCGGCGGGAGTCGAACCCACAACCCCCAGCTTAGAAGGCTGGTGCTCTATCCGGTTGAGCTACGGGCAGCCGCCGGGCAAAACTGGTCGGGGTGGAGAGATTCGAACTCCCGACATCTTGCTCCCAAAGCAAGCGCGCTACCAGGCTGCGCCACACCCCGCAAAGGGCGCTCATGATACTCTTTTTTCGGCTTGCTGCTGGGGGGCTTTTCTGCTACAAAAGCGCCTTTCTTTTTGCAGCCGAACAGGGAAATGCCCGTAGAACTCACTCGCAAGAGCTTCACGCCCTACGCGCCGAAAAAGGGCGAGGACTACATGAACGCGAGAATGCGCACGCATTTCCGCAAGATGCTGGAGCAGCTGAAATCGGAGCTGTCCGAGGAGATCGACCGCACGGTGCACACCATGCAGGACGAAGCGACGGTGTTCGCCGACCCCAACGACCGCGCCAGCCAGGAATCCGACATGGCGCTGGAGCTGCGCAACCGCGACCGCGAGAGAAAGCTGATCAAAAAGATCGACGAGACCATCAGCCGCATCGACGCCAACGAGTATGGCTACTGCGAGAGCTGCGGCGTCGAGATCGGCCTGAAGCGGCTCGAGGCGCGCCCCACCGCCACCTTGTGCATCGACTGCAAGACGCTGGACGAGCTGCGCGAGAAGCAGGTCGCGAAGTAGTTTCTGCCCGAGATTTCAGTAGGTCACCCCGCCGAGTCGGGCCGGCAGCACGAAAAATCAAAGGCTTGCCACTCAGCAAGTCTGGCATGAGTCTCCGGCACACGATCGTGGGGCTCGCGGGGCTCGTAGCGGTCGGAATTGCGAGTGTCACCGGCGCGCACCAGGCCGGTGTCAGCACCTCGCGCATCGACCTCAATGGGCGCCGCGTCGCGGTCGAGGTCAATGCCTTGGTACGCGACTTCGAGAAAGCGACCGGGGTGCGCGTCGCAGAGCAGGGTTCGGGCGACGTCAACCCGGTCGCGCTGGCGCTCAACGGATCGAAGCTGACGCGTTACGTCATCGAGCACGCGAGCGTCGGCGCCGGCGGCGCGCGCTGCACGCCCGATCCCGGCCGGGCCCGCGCGATCAGCACCCACGTGCTGGTGTCGCTGGCGTGGACCTGTCCAGATGACGGCTCGCCGCTCACCTACCGGGTGACGATGTTCCAGGCCGTGGACGGGACAGCGCGCCACGTCGCGGTGATTGCGGGCGCCGGGGGCGAGCGCACGCTCGTGTTCGATGCGCAATCACAGCGCGCGGAGCTCGGCGACGGGCGCGTATCGAGCTGGCAGGTGATCGTGCGTTTCGTGCTGGCGGGCATCGAGCACATCTTCCTCGGCTACGACCATGTCGCCTTCCTGCTGGCGGTCATTCTGTGGGGCCGGCGCCTGTTACCGCTCATCAAAGTGATCACCGCGTTCACGGTCGCGCACTCAATCACGCTGGCCCTCGCGGTTCTCGAGATTGTCGTGCTGCCGTCGTCCATCGTAGAGCCCTTGATCGCCGCCAGCATCGTCTTCGTCGCCGCCGAGAACTTCTTCGTCCGCGACATCGTGAAGCGCTGGCGCATCACGTTTCTGTTCGGATTCATCCATGGATTCGGGTTCGCGAGCGCACTGCGCGAGTTTGGGCTACCAAAAGGTGCGATCGTGCCAGCACTGGTGTCGTTCAATTTGGGGGTGGAAATCGGACAGGCAGCGATCGTCTGTATCGCGGTGCCGTTGCTGCTGTGTATTGATCGCCTCGGCGAACGGCGGCGCGCCCTTTCGGGGAATGCCGGGCAAAGCCCGGTCTTCGTATACGCCTGCTCCGGCGTGATCCTCGCGCTGGGGCTCTATTGGCTGGTGCAAAGGACGCTGCTGGCGCCACCGGCCTGATCACCCGCCGTCTTCAGCGAGCATCTGGCGCAGCGTGTCGGCGGTGGCCGCCTTGAGGCTGTCAGGGTGGTGCGCCGCGAAGCTCTTTAGCGCCGCGTCGGCCCGGCGCTTGTAATTCGCGCGCGCCGCCCGGTCGGGCGCGAGTTTCGCCGCGCGGGCGAGATCGACGGCGTGGATGAACGCCGCCTCGGCGGCATCTTCTGGGCTCGAGAGAGCCGCTGCCAGCGCTTGGGACTCGGCGATCTGGCGCTCGAGCTCGTCGAACCCGATGCCAACGAGCGTAAGGGGATTGATATCGAAGCTCTCGTAGAACGCGGCTTTCAGGAGCTCGAAACGCGCGCGCTGAGCGTAGGGCGCCTCGGGTGAAAGGCGCAGGGCTTCCTCAAGCGGGGCCCGCGGCGTGCGATAGCGCCCGATCACCGTATCGAAGCGCGGCGCCAGGTTTCGTTGAGCGAGAGCCTTCAGCACATGCTCGGCGTTAAATGCGAGCCGCCCCCCGTGAGCCGCTAGATCGCCATTGAGGATGTCGGCGGCCTCGACCAGCACCAAGCCGAGCGCGAAGAGCGCCGCGCCCTTTGGTCCGGGCCTGGCGGCCGATGCGGCGCGCGCGCGCGCCTCATCGGCGGTGGCGAGGAGCGCGTTCGCCCTCTGCGTGTCGATCGTTTCATGAGCGATCGACGGGCGCAAGCCGAACGTCATAAAGAGGAAGACCACGACAACGACCCTGGACACGAAACTCCACAAGCCTTCCCGGCGCCGGCACGCCGTGGCCGTGAGGTCAGTCATTGGGGATAGCTTCACCGGCGAAAAAGGCGCGCGCCCCCGGGTGCGCCGGGACAGGGCCCTCCGATGCGCTGGCCGGTACGGGAAGCGCGTTTTCGCGCTCTGACAAGGTCTTGGCGACGAGATAGGCGTGGCGCGCTAGAAAGTCTGGCCGGCAGACCAGAAGGTGGCTTCCGAGCGAGACGATGGCACGAAGCGGCGAGGCGCCGAGATCGACGAAGGGCGGCTTGCCGAGGAGGAGCGCCTCCGCGCTTTCGTTCGTCATGACCGCGACGTCGTGTTGATCCGTAGCAATGAGCACCCCGACGCGCCTACTATCTTTAGCGCGAGTCGACTCGGCGCGCGAGGTGGGGAGAATGCGTGCCAGCGTCTCCGCCACCGCGCGCGCAAGGGCCATGCCCCTCGGATCATCGCCTTGGCCGACGATCATGAGGTGGTAGCGGCGGTAGATTGGCCAATTACGGTCCGGACTCAAATCGGCGAGCTTCATCCCGACCGCATTCCGGCGCCGGTCAGTCTGCGCGACGAGCAGCGGGCTATGTCCGGCAGCGACTAGCGCCGCCGTTCGTGCAAGCAACGTCAGGAAATTGCGCCGTTCCTGCGTGTGGAGATCGAAAGGGGCAGGCAAACCGCTGCCGGGGCGGCGGTCCCCACCGCCTTCCCGGCTTTCGGACTTGCGCAAATGATCGGGCGTCGCGCCTGCTTACTTCTGCACGAACACGTCGCGATTCAAAATCGCCGTGACACCCAGGTTCGGAATATCGACCAGCTGGGCGATCCTGAGATCCACCGCCACGCTCGTCAGCACGTAAGCCTGCTGGCGGGTCAGACCCTTCGCCGTGACCAGATAGTCGATCATGTTGAGGATTGCGTTTCGCGCAGCGAGGCTGACATCCTCGGAGAGGTTGGCGAGTGGCGCGACGCGCTTGCCATCGAGGTAGGTCGCGAAGGCGGGCACTTCGCCCTCGGGTTTGAGCGGAAGCCCCGTAACGGCGTAGAAGCTCGACGGGGCGAGCTGTTTCAGTTGCGCGCCGCCCTCGAAGTGTACGGTCTTCAGCAGCGAACCCATGCCCTTGATCACCTCGGCCCTGAGCGTGACCCTGGCGCCCATCTCGATAGCCGTGCCCGCCACTTCGCCGTCACCTTGAGCATAGTGGACATCGCCGGCGAACAGCCCGCAGCCGTCGATAAAGCAAGGGAACAGCAACGTGGTGCCGACCACGGTTTGCTTGGTATCGAGGTTGCCGCCGTTCTCCCGCGGCGGAATGGTGCGTATGCACGTGCTCTTATACTCGCCCGTGGGCCCGCAGAGATTTGCCGGCACGGCGTCGACCGGCTGAGGGGTCAGTACAGCACCGCCTACATCGGCCAGCGCCTGCTCCCGCTTGAGCCATTTGTCGAGCTCCGGCTTGCCCGGCAAGACTCCGACCGTTCCCATGAACGCGTTCATCGGAACGGCAATTCCCGGGAGGTCCTTGGAACGCGCTTCGAGGCGCGTCAGGTTCCAGTGGACGATGAACGCCTCTTTGAATACGTCTCGCAAGAACCCGAATCCCGGCACGATCGTCGTGTAACCGAAATCGTCGGGCGCAATGTCTATCACGGTGACCGCGAGCGCGTCGCCTCGCTTCGCCCCCTCGATGTGAATCGGCCCTGTCAGCGGATGCACCAGGTTCAGGTTCGACGCCGCCACGTCCTCGGGCTTCGAATCGAAGGTAAAGTCGGAATCGAGCGCGTCGCGCGTCTCGATCACGAAAAGCTGGCCGGGCTTGACCCGGGCGACCGACGGAATTGCGTAATGAAACCGGTTAAAGCAGTGCGAATCGTCCTTGCAATGCGTGCCCGATTTCCCCACTACCAACGGCGCGGGTAGCTTGACCGACGACGTGTCGGCCCGTGCCATGGTCGAAGCGGCGACAACGAAAAGCGCAGCTGTGAGTACTGAGAGAATTCGTGAAGATGTCATTGGCGTGCCTCCTCATTTTTGCCTGTGCGCACCGCAAGGCCCACTCGCCTAACGCGCTCGCCTCTCGGCCGCGATGCACTGTTGGGATCGAGAATCCTTTTCAGGCTAACACCCGCCAAGTAAGTCACACAAGAGCCATGCACGTTCAACGCTGGGAGTGCAAGAACCGGCAATGTAGTTCCCCGCTATACCGCGTCAACCCTGAACCGCTGGCAGCTCGTCAGTGTGACAGACAGTATTTCCAAGAAAATCAGATACTCACGCGAGGCAGACCCACGAGCATAGGCATAAGTCAGGCGCCCGCGCCCTAGGCCTGCTTCGCCGCCTCGGGTGCGCCAATCGCCTTCATCGACAGGCGCACGCGACCCTTGTCGTCGGCCTCGAGCACCTTGACCTTGACGATCTGACCTTCCTTCAGGTGGTCGGAGACCGCATTCACGCGCTCATGGCTGATCTGCGAAATGTGCAGCAGGCCGTCGCGCCCTGGCAGCAGTTGGACGATGGCGCCGAAATCCAGCAGGCGCAGCACCGGGCCCTCGTAGATCTTGCCGACCTCGACGTCCGCGGTGATGTCCAGGATCCGCTTTTTCGCCGCCTCGCCGCCCTCGGCGGAGACGCAGGCGATGGAGATCGTGCCGTCGTCCTCGATCTCGATCGTGGTGCCGGTCTCCTCCTGCAGCCCGCGAATGACCACCCCGCCTTTGCCGATGACGTCGCGAATCTTGTCCGGGTTGATCTTGATCTTGAGAATGCGTGGCGCAAAGCTCGACAGCTCGGTGCGCGAGCCTTCGATCGCTTGCTTCATGATCTGCAGGATCTGCAGGCGCGCCTCGCGCGCCTGGTCGAGCGCGATCTTCATGATGCTCTGGTTGATCGACTCGATCTTCAGGTCCATCTGCAGCGCCGTGACGCCGGTCTCGGTGCCCGCGACCTTGAAGTCCATGTCGCCGAGGTGGTCCTC
>JBDTMD010000074.1:0-7418 GCA_039934435.1 Burkholderiales bacterium | reverse complement strand
CGGACCGCCGGGTCGAGCGGCGGGCCGCCGTGGCTGAGCCGGCCCTGCTCGCCGAGCATCTCGCCGTGATCGGCGGTGATCGCTACCACGGCATCCTCCAGCAGCCGCTTCGAGCGCAGCAGCGCAAAGATCTTCTCGATCATGGCATCGGCCTGCAGGATGCCGTCGTGGTACTTGTTGGCGTAGTCGACCGTCGTGCTGCAGCAATTCTCGATGCCGCTTGCGCCGGCCGCCGTCTTGTACCAGACCCTGTACTGCGGCAGGCGCTTGCCGATCAGGTGCACCGACATGAGATGGATGTAGATGAAGCGCGGCGTGGCGCCGGCAGGATCGAGCCGCGCGAGCCACCCGAGCACATCGGAATCGTCGTTCATGTAGCCGGGCGAGGACGAGCCATCGACGTACTCGTCGACGTTCACGCCATACGAGGAACGCAGGCCGTAGAAGCTGCTGTGGTCGCCGCTGAGCAGGAATTCGTTCCGATATCCGAGGCGCTTGAGCACGTCGGCGAGGCCGAAATTGCGCGTGCCGAGCTGATGCCAGTAGCGCCCGGCGTGAATCGCCAGCAGCCCGCAAAGGGACTCCGTGCAGGCGGAGAAGGCGTTGTCGAAACGGGCGAGTTTCCCGTCGCTGTACATCCGGCTGAGAAACGGAGTGTTGTGGCGCGCGTGGCCATAGACATTCATCTGGTCGGCGCGCAGTGCGTCGACGGTGATGAGCACGAGGGTCTTGCCGGTGAAGCGGGCGGGCGCCACGTACGTTGCGGCGACCTCGCGGTCGAGCGCGGCCAGCGCCGGATCCGACATGAAAGCCATGTTGGGCGTCCCGGGCCGCCCCTGCTCGACGAGAAACGTGGTCACCAGGGGATCGGGCGTATCGCCGTAGGCCGCGGCGCGAAAAATCCATTCCGCGGACAGCGCCAGCGACCCGAGGACAAGAATGACCGCGCTCATCCTGCGTCGATGGATCGGACCAGCCGGCGCAAGGAAAATGCGGATGCGGGCACCGGTCGACCGCACTTCGCGCGCGATTCCCGGCGCCGCGAGCCAGTAGATCAGGATCAGGGCGAGATAGAGGCCGCCGCTCGCCGTCCACGGCAGCCATGGACTGACCGGCATCGCGGCGATCAGCTCCGGCAGCTGGCGCGCGTAGGTCCACAGGAGTTCGCGCGACACCACCTGATTCCACATTTCCTTGCCGATGATCAGGACGGCGTAGTAGAGGAGCAGCGCGAAATTCAGCGTTGCAAGCACCAGCGCGGTCAGGAAGCGCAAGCTGCCGGCAGGCAGGGGCAGCAGGAGCAGCGGCCAGAGGCCGGCGAGCGCCGCCGCCAGCAGGCCGCTGACGATCAGGACTTGAACGAACTGAAACTGGTGCCGCACGGCGAACAGCAGCGCCGCGGCGCAAACGATGCCGACCGCCAGCGGTTGCGCCACATCCCGCCGCAGCGCAATCCAGGCGAAGCGGCGACGCGGCAGGAACAGGATCGCCAGCGCCAGGATCGCCACCGCGCCGTCCGGCAGCAGCGCCACTCCCGAATACTCGTAGCGCCGCGCATAAAACTCGATCACTGCCGCGGCCAGGCATGCCCACAACCCGAACAATCCCCTGAGCGCGTTCATCCGATGAAGTCCCTCGGCCGCGCTTTTCGAACGCGCGGCAGCCATTCGACCGGGCGGCCGATCGAGCCCAGGGCCGGCGATTTCCCTCTACGCCGCTTTCTTGTCGTCGCGCAGCGCGCGGCGCAGGATCTTGCCGACGTTGGTCTTCGGCAGGTCGGCGCGGAATTCCACTGACTTCGGGCGCTTGTAGCCGGTGAGCTTGTCCTTGCAGAACGCGAGCACCGCCTCGGCGGTGAGCGCGGGGTCCTTCTTGACGATGAACAGCTTCGGCACTTCGCCCGAATGCTCGTCGGGCACGCCGATCGCCGCCACCTCCAGCACGCCCGGATGCATGGCGACCACCTGCTCGATCTCGTTCGGATAGACGTTGAAGCCGGACACCAGGATCATGTCCTTCTTGCGGTCGACGATGCGGATGAATCCTTCGGCGTCCATGACGCCGATGTCGCCCGTGTGCAGGTAGCCGCCCGAGTCGATCGCCTTTGCGGTCTCGTCGGGCCGCTGCCAGTAGCCCTTCATCACCTGCGGGCCCTTGATGCAGATCTCGCCCGGCTGGCCGAGCGGCACGGTCTTGTTGTCGTCGTCGCGCATCTCGATGTCGGTCGAGGGCAACGGAAAGCCTATCGACCCGTTGTACTCCACCAGGGTAGAAGGGTTCATGGTAGCGCCCGGACTGGTTTCGGTGAGGCCGTAGGCCTCGAGCAGTACCCTGCCGGTGACCTGCTTCCACCGGTCTGCCACCGCCTTTTGCACCGCCATGCCGCCGCCGAGGCAAAGCTTCACCGCGGAGAAATCGAGCTTCTGGAATTCCGAGTTGTTCAGTAAGGCATTGAACAGCGTATTCACCCCGGTAATCGCGTTGTAGCGGTGCTTGGCGAGCTCCTTGACGAACCCGGGGATATCGCGCGGATTGGTAATGAGGATGTTCTCCCCGCCTACCTTGGCCATCAGCAGACAATTCACCGTGAGCGAGAAGATGTGGTAGAGCGGCAGCGCAGTGATGATCACCGGCGTTTCGTTTTCCAGCGCCCGCGTCAGGTTGACGCCGCACTGCTCCATGTTTGCGAGAATGTTCTCGTGCGTGAGCATGGCGCCTTTCGACACGCCCGTGGTGCCGCCGGTGTACTGCAGGAACGCGATGTCGGCATGTCCGACGTCGAAGGGTTTCATCGGCAGCCCGGCGCCCTGCTTCAGGATCGCATTGAAGCGCTCCGCGCTCGGCAGCTCGAACGTGGGCACCATCTTCTTCACGTTGCGGACGACGAAATTGACGATCAGGCCCTTGACTCCCAGCAGGTCGCCGAGCGACGCCACCACGATGTGCTTCACGGGCGTGCGCGGCAGCACTTCTTCCAGCGTGTTGGCGAAGTTCTCCAGGATGACGATCGCCTCCGCCCCCGAGTCCTTAAGCTGGTGCTCGAGCTCGCGCGGGGTGTAGAGCGGATTGACGTTCACCACCGTGTAGCCCGCGCGCAGCGTGCCGTAGAGCGCGACCGGATACTGCAGGCAGTTGGGCATCATGATGGCGACGCGCGAACCCTTGGGCAATCCCTTCGACTGCAGCCAGGCCGCGAAGGCACGGCTCATGCGGTCGATGTCGGAAAAACTCAGCGTCTTGCCCATGTTGTGGAACGCCGGACGGGCGGCGAACGTCGCGCAACTCTTCTCGAAAAGCGCCCCTACCGATTTGAATTCGTTCCAGCTCACCTCCGTCGGCATGCCCGGCGGATAGCTCTTCAGCCAGATGCGTTCCATGGTTTAGGCTCCTCCTAAGTGCGGATGATACTAGTGCGCGCGGATTTCTGATCGGCGACGATGAATTCGTAAGTCATTTCGTGCGTGCCTTCAGTTCGGAAAGGGGGATCGAGCCGGGAATGTCGATGCGCTTGCGGCCAGGCTCCGGGGCGGTGAGGGCTTCGACGCGCCGCATGGTCTGCGCGCTGCGCTCGCCGAGCTTCTGGTAGAGGAGCATGTTTTCCTTCTTCCACTGCAACTCGTCGGCGCTGAGGCTGCGCAGCACGCGCGCGAGGATGCCGGCGGCGAGCGCGCGCGCCGGGATCCGCGCTTCGGCCTTGACGAAGGCGAGCGCCGCGACCATCGCCTCCTCGCCCACCTCGGCGTTGTCGTTCACCACCGCGTTCATGCCGACGAGCGCGCCGCGCCGGATGACGCAGCCGTGCAGCACCGCGCCGTGGCCGATGGTGGCTTCGGGCCCGACCACCGTGTCCTTGCCGGGAAAGCCGTGCAGCATGCAGGTGTCCTGGATGTTGGCGCCTTCCTCGACGACGATGCGGCCGAAGTCGCCGCGCAGGCAGGCGCAGGGGCCGATGTAAGCGCGCGCGCCGACGATCACGTCGCCCACCAGCACCGCGCTCTCGTGCACAAAGGCGCTGGGATGCACGACTGGCACGAGGCCGTCGATCGAATACACCTGGGGCATGGGCTGGATTCTAGCGCCCCTGGTGTAAGCTTTCGTCATGCCTGCAGTCCTCGTTTCGACGGCCGAAGGCGTGATGACACTCACGCTCAACCGCCCCGACAAGCTCAATGCCTTCGTCGGCGAAATGCACGGCCTGCTGCGCGAGGCGATGACCCAGGCCGAGAACGACGCCGGCGTGCGCGCGCTTCTCCTCACCGGAGCCGGCCGCGGCTTTTGCGCCGGCCAGGACCTCGCTGAGCGCGACATGAACGACCCGAACCTGGACCTGGGCGGCGGGCTCGACGCCAACTACAACCCTTTCATCCGGCGCCTGCGCGCGCTGCCGAAGCCCGTGGTGTGCGCCGTGAACGGCGTCGCGGCCGGCGCGGGCGCTAATATCGCGCTCGCCGGCGACCTGGTGCTCGCCGCGCGCTCGGCCTCGTTCATGCAGGCGTTCTCCAGGATCGCGTTGGTGCCCGATTGCGGCGGCACGTACTGGCTGCCGCGGCTCATCGGCCTGCAGCGCGCGATGGGCATGGCGCTGCTCGCCGAGCGCGTCGCGGCCGAAGACGCCGAGCGCTGGGGCCTGATCTGGAAGTGCGTCGACGACGCGAAGCTGATGGGCGAAGCGCAGGCGCTCGCGCGCACGCTCGCCGCCGGCCCGACGCACACCTACGGCATGATCAAGAAGGCGCTCTACGCCTCGAGCGGCAACACGCTCGATCAGCAGCTCGACCTCGAGCGCGACTTCCAGCGCGAGGTCGGCCGCCACGGCGACTTCCGCGAGGGCGTGGCCGCGTTTCTGGAAAAGAGAAAGCCCGCGTTCAAGGGTAACTGATGGCGAAGGCGAAACGCTTTCCGCTCGAAGCGATCGAGAAGGCCTCGCGCAAGAGCCTGCGCGAGCTGCAGCTCAGGCGCCTGAAATGGTCGCTGCAGCACGCCTATGAGCGTGTGCCACATTACCGCAAGAAGTTCGACGTCGCGGGCGTGAAGCCGAAGGACCTGAAGACGCTCGCCGACCTGGCGAAATTTCCGCTCACCGCCAAGGCCGACCTGCGCGCGAACTATCCGTTCGGCATGTTCGCCGTGCCGATGGACCACATCGTGCGCATCCACGCCTCCTCCGGCACCACGGGCAAGCCGACGGTGGTCGGCTACACGCAGAAGGACATCGACACGTGGTCGCACGTCATGGCGCGCTCCTTTCGCGCCGCAGGGGCGCGTCCCGGCGACAAGGTGCACAACGCCTACGGCTACGGCCTGTTTACCGGCGGCCTGGGCGCGCACTACGGTGCGGAAAAGCTCGGGCTCGCCGTGATCCCGCTTTCCGGGGGCATGACCGAGCGCCAGGTGCAGCTGATCCAGGACTTCAAGCCTGACATCATCATGGTGACGCCCTCCTACATGCTGGCGATCGCCGACGAGATGGAACGGCAGGGCATCGACCCGAAGAAAGTGTCGCTGCGCATCGGCCTGTTCGGCGCCGAGCCCTGGACCAACGAGATGCGCAAGCAGATCGAGGCGCGCACTTCGCTCGATGCCATCGACATCTACGGCCTGTCGGAGGTGATGGGGCCGGGCGTGGCGCAGGAGTGCATCGAGACCAAGGATGGGCTCACGATCTGGGAAGATCACTTCTATCCCGAGATCGTCGACCCGCAATCGGGCGAGGTGCTGCCCGAAGGCGAGCAAGGGGAGCTGGTGTTTACCTCCTTGACCAAAGAGGCGATGCCGGTGATCCGCTACCGCACGCGCGACCTCACGCGCCTGCTGCCGCCCACCGCGCGCAGCATGCGGCGGATGGAGAAGATCACCGGGCGCTCGGACGACATGCTCATCATCCGCGGCGTGAACGTCTTCCCGACGCAGATCGAGGAGCTGATCCTGAAGCAGAAGGAGCTCGCGCCGCACTACGTACTGGAAGTAAGCAAGGACGGCCCGATGGACCACCTCACCGTGCTGGTCGAGCTCGCGCCGGGCGGCGTCGATGCCGACTCGGCGGCGCGGCTGCGCCATCACATCAAGTCCACCATCGGCGTCAGCGCCGACGTCAAGATCGTTCCGTTATCCACCATCGAGCGCTCGATCGGCAAGGCGAAGCGGGTCGTGGACAAGCGGCCGAAATGATCCTCGGTTTCACTCGCAAGGAGCTGGAACACGCGGCGCGCCTCGTGCACGAGGTCGTGCCGCCCACGCCGCAGTACAGCTGGCCGCTGCTGAACGAGCGCGCGGGCACCGAAGTGTGGGTCAAGCACGAGAACCACACCGCCACCGGCGCCTTCAAGGTGCGCGGCGGCCTGGTGCTCGCCCAGCAGATCAAGCAGAAGGACCCCAAGGTCGCGGGCGTCGTCAGCGCCACGCGCGGCAACCACGGCCAGTCGGTCGCCTTTGCCGGCCGGCGCCACGGCCTGCGTTCGGTGATCGTCGTGCCGCACGGCAACAGCCGGGAAAAGAACGCCGCGATGCGCGCCTGGGGCGCGGAGCTGATCGAGCACGGGCGCGACTACGACGAGGCGCGCGAGCACGCGGCGAAGCTCGCCAAGGCCGAAGGCCTGTTCTACATCGGCCCGTTCCATCGCGAACTGGTGCTCGGCGTGGGCAGCTACGCCATGGAACTGTTCCAGGGCGCGCCGGAGCTCGACGAGGTGTACGTGCCGATCGGCTGCGGCTCGGGCATCTGCGGCACCATCGCCTGGCGCGACGTGCTCGGCCTGAAAACGCGCGTGGTGGGCGTGGTTTCGGAAAACGCGGCCTGCTACGCGCATTCGTTCCAGACCGGAAGGCCGGTGGAAACGAAGACCGCGAACACCTTCGCCGACGGGGTCGCGGTGCGCGTGCCGGTGGCCGAAGCGCTCGATGCCATCCTCGCGGGCGCCGATCGCATCGTGCAGGTGAGCGACGATGAGGTGAAGGCGGCGATACGGGATATCTACCGCTGCACGCACAACCTCGCCGAAGGCGCGGGCGCCGCGCCGTTCGCCGCGCTGCTCAAGGACCCGGCGCGCAAGGGATCGCGCTTCGCGGTGATCCTGTCGGGCGGCAATATTGACCGGGAGATGTACCTGGAGGCGCTGAACGGCGTCTAGCCGCGAGCCTCCAGCGCCAGCAGCGCCCGCTTTTTCGCCAGTCCCCCGGCATAACCGGTCAACGCGCCGTTCGAGCCGACGATGCGATGGCACGGGACGATGATGCCGATCGGATTGCGCCCGGTGGCGGCGCCCGCCGCGCGCGCGCTGCCCGGCCGGCCGGCGCGCCGCGCGAGTTCGGCATAGGCGATGGTCCGCCCGAACCCGACGCGCGCGATCGCCCGCCAGACCTTGCGCTGGAACGGCGTGCCGCTCGGCGCAAGCTTGACGGAAAAGCGCCTGCGCCGGCCG
>JBDTMD010000073.1:0-7487 GCA_039934435.1 Burkholderiales bacterium | reverse complement strand
CGCTCGAATGCGTCAAAAAACGCCTGCTCGATGCGCGCCAGGCTCTGCCTGACGCGCGCGGCCGCCGCCCGGTCGAGGCGCGCCATCTCGGCGGCGCAGTTGCCGATGAAGCACCCGCGCCGCCCCGGGCCCTCGACGATCGCCTCGATCAGGCCCTCGAGGAAGTCGCCCAACCCCTGGCGCACCGGCTTGCCGTCGAAGGCCGCGCGGATGCGCGCCAGCGAACCCTGCTCGTAGCGCCCGATGGATCGCAGATACAGCGCGCGCTTGTCACCGAAGGCGCCGTACAGGCTGGAGCGATTGAGGCCGGTGGCGTCGCACAGGGCGTC
Source organism: Burkholderiales bacterium (assembly GCA_039934435.1). Lineage (GTDB taxonomy): Bacteria > Pseudomonadota > Gammaproteobacteria > Burkholderiales > SG8-39 > JAABQT01. Next base: position 7,158 of record JBDTMD010000073.1, on the reverse strand, counting down.
GAGCGATGTGCGCTCGAAACCGCGCGCCCAGAAGACCCGCGTCGCCTGCTCGAGGACGTGGTCGGTTTCGAATTCGCGCGGCCGGGCCATGGTTATGGACTATACAGTCCAGAATCTGGACTTGGCAAGCCCAGGCCGCCGAAAACGACGGAGGCGCAGCAGTAGTTAACGCACGCGCGGATCGCTGCGTAGCAACGCAGCCGGCCTAGAACCCCTCCAGCACCAGCTTGCCGATCATGTGGCCGTGCTCGATGCGCCGGTGCGCCAGCTTCAGCGTCTCGGCGCAGATCGTTCCCAGGTTCTCGCGGAACGTCGTCACCAGCGTTCCGGCCTCGAGCAGCCCGGCGGCGTCCTCGAGCAGGTTGTGCTGCGCCAGCATGTCGTGCGTCTGGAAGGTCGATCGCGTGAACATGCCTTCCCAGGAAAAACTCACGCTCTTTTCCTGCAGCGCGGCCAGGTCCACCGGCCGCAGCGTGCGCACGATCGAGCAGACCCGCCCCTGTGGCGCGATCAGCCGCGGCAGCAAGGGGAAAGTCCGGTCGGTGTCGTTGCAGCAGAAGATGTAGTCCGCCTCAGGGGAGCCCAGCGCCGCCATCTGCTCGGGCAGCGGCTGCGTGTGATCGACGACGGCATCGGCCCCGAGACCCTTCACCCACGCGATCGAATCCGGCCGCGATGCGCTCGCGATCACGGTGAGGCGCGCCACCTTCTTCGCCAGCTGAATGGCGATCGAGCCGACGCCGCCGGCGCCGCCGAGGATCAAGAGGCGCCGGCCGGCGTGGCTGCCGGATTTGGAAATGCCCATACGCTCGAACAGCGCGTCCCACGCGGTAATCGTCGTGAGCGGCAGCGCCGCGGCCTCGGCAAAAGACAGGTTGTCGGGCTTGTGGGCGACGATGCGCTCGTCGACCAGGTGCAGCTGGCTGTTGGCGCCGGGCCGCTGGTTGCTGCCCGCGTAGTAGACCTTGTCGCCCAGCTTGAACAGCTCCACGTCCGGACCCACGGCAGCGACCACGCCGGCCGCATCCCAGCCCAGGATCTTGAGCTCGCTGGCCGGGCGCAGACCCGCGACGCGGCGTTTCGTATCGACGGGATTCACCGAGATCGCCTTCACCTCGACGAGCAGGTCGCGCCCGCCCGGCTGCGGCGTCTCGACGTCAACGTCGAGCAGCGACTCGGGATCCTCGATCGGCAGGTACTTGTAGAAGCCTACGGCTTTCATGGCTTTGCGAATGTTACCGCGCTAGTAGAATCCGGGCGTGAACAAGCCGCAGCCGCCCGCCACTTCCAATTTCGTCCGGCAAATCATCGAGGCGGACCTCGCCTCGGGCAAGCACAGGAACATCGTCACGCGATTTCCGCCGGAGCCGAACGGCTACCTGCATTTCGGGCACGCGAAATCCATCGTGCTGAATTTCGGGCTGGCGCAGCTCTACGGCGGGAAATGCAACCTGCGCTTCGACGACACCAATCCGGAGAAGGAGGAGCAGGAATACGTCGATTCCATCCAGGAGATGGTGCAGTGGCTGGGATACGACTACGGCACGGCGCTGTACGCGTCGGACTACTTCGACTTCATGTACCAGGCGGCGGAATACCTGATCGGCTCGGGCAACGCGTACGTGGACAGCCAGAGCCCCGAGCAGATGCAGCACAACCGCGGCTCGTTCACCGAGCCGGGGAAGGACAGTCCGTACCGCGGGCGTTCACCTGAAGAGAACCTCGCGCTCCTGCGGGAGATGAAGGACGCAAAGCACGCCGACGGCGCCCACGTGCTGCGCGCGAAGGTCGACATGCGCTCACCCAACATCAACCTGCGCGATCCGGCCCTGTATCGGATCAAACACGCGACGCATCACCGCACCGCCGACAAGTGGTGCATCTACCCGATGTACACGTTTGCGCACCCGATCGAGGACGCGCTGGAAGGCGTAACGCACTCGTTGTGCACCCTGGAATTCGAGGACCAGCGGCCGTTCTACGACTGGCTGCTGGGGAAGCTCGCCAACGGCGGACTGCTGCAGCGCCCTCTGCCGCAGCAAATCGAATTCGCGCGCCTCAATCTGACGCACGTCGTGCTGTCGAAGCGCAAGCTGATCGAGCTCGTCGAGCAGGGCCACGTCGACGGCTGGGACGATCCGCGCATGCCGACGCTGGCGGGTGCGCGGCGGCGGGGGTATACGCCGGAAGGCTTCAAGCTGTTCGCCGAGCGCATCGGCGTGTCGAAGGCGAACCAGGTGATCGGGTTTTCCGTGCTCGAGGACTGCATGCGCGAGCACCTGAACGAGATCGCGCCGCGGCGCATGGCAGTGCTCGACCCGATAAAGCTGATTGTCGAAAACTACGCCGCCGGAAAAGAAGAGAAGATGGAGGTACCCAACCATCCGCAGAAGCCGGAAATGGGAACACGCCAGGTGCCGTTTTCCGGCGAACTGTGGATCGAGCGCGAGGATTTCCAGGAAACGCCGCCGAAGGGCTATTTCCGCCTGTATCCGGGGAACACCGTTAGGCTGCGCCACGGCTATGTGGTGAAGTGCACCGGCTACGACAAGGCAAGCGATTCAGTGAGGTGCACTTACCATGAAGACTCGCGCTCGGGTTCCGCCGGCGCAGGCCAGTACAAGGTGAAGGGAAACATCCACTGGGTGAGCGCCCGGCACGCGCATGACGCGGACGTCCATCTTTACGACCGCCTGTTCAGGGAATCGCAGGCGGAAGGCCTCGGGCACCTGAATCCGGATTCGAAAAAGACGATCTCCGCGCGGCTCGAGCCGGGCCTGCGGCAAGCGCGCCCGGGTGCTCCCGTGCAATTCGAGCGGCACGGGTATTTCGTCGCCGACAGCGGCAATGCGTCGGTTTTCAACCGAACCGTCAGCCTGCGGGATTCCTGGGCGGCAGCGAAGCCGGCCTAGGCGCTAGCCGGCGGGCTGCAGCGCGCCCACCTCGATCTGCACGGTCTCGGCCGCGCTGCCGAACCACACCTGCCCTTCCTGCACCATGCACTGCAATTGCATGACGCGCTCGGCAAACCGGGCGACGCTGCCGCTGCATTCGCCCGGCACTCGCCACACCGCCAGATTCTTCGCGCGCTGCAGGCGCTCGGCACTTGCCTTCCACCACGATTCCACCCTGTTGCCGTAGGCGTAGACCGACACGCGCTGCGCACGAGCGCTGGCACGGATCAAGCGCCTCTCATCCGGCTGACCGACGTCGATCCAATGCACGATCGTTCCGGTCAAGTCCCTCTGCCACACGTCCGGCTCGTCGGCATCCGACAGGCCTTTGCCGAATGCAAGGTGCTCATGCGCGTTCAGGGCGAACGCCAGCACGCGCATCATCATGCGCTCGTCAGTCTCGGAAGGATGCCGCGCCAGCGTCAGCGCATGTTCGCCGTAGTAGTTCCGGTCGATGTCCGAAATCAGCAGGCTGGCCTTGAAGATCGTTGCCTTGAGTGCCATGCCGGCACTGTACTTCAGTCGGCGTCGTCGGCTGCCCCGCCCGTGGACGCCAGATCTTCCTGCTTGACCTTCTCCGTATTGAACTTGGCAGCGCGCTGCGTCATCGTCTTCAGCACCTCCTCCAGCGCCGGCGGCTCGCCCTGCATGAAGCGCAGGGGATTGATCCGCGCCACCACGAACGCGCGCAGATACGGGCTCACAAAGCCGCGCGCCTTCAGCTTCTTGATCACCTCCGCCACGCTCTCGTCCAGCTCCTGCAGCATCCCGGCGTGCTTCTCGTGTAACTTCAGCGCCTTCGAGATCGGTTCCTCGGAAAACTTCTCCAGCCGCCTGACGATCGAGTTGTATGCGCCGCCGGCGAACTTGCCGTTTTTCTCGTAGCACAGGCCCATGGTGACGAACGAGGCTTCCTCCAGATAAAAGGAAAAACCGGTCTCCGGCCGCGAAGCGTCCTCTTCGATCAGCCCGCGGTAGATGCGGATGACCTCGAGCGACTTCTCCTTCAGGTTGTGCGCCTTCTCGGTGTTCAGCGCGAGGATCTGCCACGCCACCTCGCGCTTGGGCACCACCAGCGCCGTCACCGACTTGGCGCCGAGGCGCCGCAGGGCCGCCAGGCGGTGCATGCCGTTCGGCGTCCAGAATCCTTCCTTGGGCGCGGTGACGCAGATGATGGGATCGAGAAACATGCCGGTCTTGTCGATGACGTCCGCCAGTTTCTTGTGATGCGCGTCCGACAGGTCGCGCTGGAACGGTGTCGGCTGGACTCTCGAAATGGGAAGAATGCAGGACAGCAGGGCGCCTCCGCCCAGCGGATCCTTGTAAGTGCCGATGATCTCGCCGCCTTCCTGCTGCACGCGCTGCCGCACTTCGTCGGCGGCGCCCGAAAGCAGGTCCAGCCGGCACTCTGCCGGCGTCAGCCCGCGCGACTCGGATTTCGCCTTCTTGGCCCGGCGCTTGGCCGGGGCGCGCTTCAAGCCGGATTTTCGGGTCGCCATGCCGGGGATTCTAAGTCCGCCTCAGGCGAGGTGCGTGCGGAAGTGCGCCACCGTGCGTTCCCAGGCGAGCTTGGCGGCGGCCTCCTGGTAGCGCGGCGTGGAATTGTTGTGGAAGCCGTGCTGGGTGCCAGGGTAGACGTGGGCCTCGTATGGCACCTTCGCCGCCTTCAGCGCCGCCTCGAACCCGGGCCACATGCCGTTGATGCGCGGGTCGTTCTCGGCGAAGTGCAGAAGAAGCGGCGCCTTGATGCGCGGCACGTCCGCGCTCGCCGCCGCCGCGCCATAGAACGGCACACCCGCGCGCAGGTCCGCGCCGAGCTCGACGGCGAGCCAGTTGGTCGTCCCGCCGCCCCAGCAGAAGCCCGTCGACCCGAGCTTTCCCGTCGACAGCCGGTGCTGCATGACGAAGCGCGCGCTGTTCAGCATGTCCTGGCGGAGCTTCGCCTGGTCGAGCCCCGCCTGCATCGCGCGCCCGTCGTCGTCATTGCCCGGATAGCCGCCGTCCGGAGACAGTCCGTCAGGCGCGAGCGCGAGGAAGCCCTCGACTGCGGCGCGCCGCGCGACGTCCTCGATGTACGGATTGAGTCCGCGGTTTTCGTGCACCACCAGCACGGCGGGGAACGGCCCGGCGCCCGCGGGCTGCGCGAGGTAGCCGCGCATGGCGCCGGAATTGCCGCCCGGCGAATCGTAGTTCACGTACTGCGCGCGAAGGCGCGTATCGGTGAACGAAACCGTCTGCGCGCGCGCGTAGCGCGGCAGCAGCGCCTGCGCCATCGCCAGCCCGCCTGCGGCCAGCGCCGCGGCGCGCGCGAGAAACTCGCGGCGGTCCATGCGACCGTGGCAATACTCGTCGTAGAGTTCGTAGATGGCGGGCTCGATATCCGGGGTCATGGACTGCTCCGGCAGTCTGGGCGAAGGCGCAGAGTCTAGCGCGCCACGAAGCGGATTATGGGCGCATAATTTCGCGCTTCAAAAGGAGGAGGAAATGCGGATGAAAAGAATTGCAGTTGCGGCGCTGCTGCTGGCCCTGCCCCTTGGGGCCGCCGCACAACTCAAGGTGACGTCCGACACCACCGTCGAAGGCTTCAAATTCCCCGAATCGGTCGGCTGCGACGCGAAGAACAAGGTGCTCTACGTCGGCAATTTCGGCTCCAAGCTCGCGCCCACGGAGAAGGATGGCGCCGGTTACATCAGCAAGGTCGCGCTCGACGGCAAGGTGCTGGAGGAGCATTTCCTGCCCGCCGCGGGCGTGACGATTGACAAGCCCAAGGGCATCTGGGTGCACGGCAACCGTCTCTGGACCACGGATATCGACTCAGTCTGGATCTTCGACCTGAAGACGAAGAAGGGTCGCAAGCTGGCACTGCCCGGCGCGCAATTCGCGAACGATCCCGCGGTGAGCAAAGGCGCACTCTACGTTACCGACAATCGCGGCGACCAGCTGTTCAAGGTCGAGCCGGCGGACTTCCTCAACGTGAAAGGCGAGCCCAAGGTCACCACGGTGTTCAAGGACGCCAAGGTGAACCCGAACGGCATCTGGCCGGCGCACGGCGGGTTGCTCATGGTGGGCTTTGTCGCGCCCGACCAGCCGCGCGCCATTTACGCGCTCGGCAAGAGCGGAAAGCCCAAGGCGATTTCCGATCCGATCGGGCGGCTGGACGGGCTGTACGAGCTGAAAGACAAGTCACTCCTGGTCACCGACTGGAACACCGGGTCGCTGTTCCAGTGGACGAAGAAGATGGGCGTGCACAAGCTCGCCGAGGGCTTCAAGGGCCCGGCGGACTTCTGCGCGATCCCCAAGGGCAAGGGCGCGACCGTATACGTGCCAGACCTGGTGCAGAGCCAGGTGCGCATCATCGAGCTGCGCTAGCGCGAAAGCGAAACGCGGGCCGGGGCCGGCGCCGGGCGGCGTACGATACGCGCCCCATGGCCTCCCGCTCCGACCCGTTCCTCGCCGCGGTCTGCGCCCTCGGCATCACGCAGATCACCGCCTGGGGCACGAGCTACTACTGCCTGGGCGTGCTCGCCGGCCCGATCGCGCGCGACACTGGCTGGAGCCGCAGCCTGGTGTACTTCGGCTTCACGATTTCGCTGCTCGTCATGGGCGCGGTATCAGCCTGGGCCGGGCGCGCCATCGACCGCTATGGCGCGCGCGCCGTGATGTCGAGCGGCACGGTGCTGGTTTCCGCCGGCCTGCTGCTGCTGTCGCTGGTGCGCAGCGAAGCCGCCTATCTCGCCGTCTGGGCGTTCCTCGGCGTCGGCATGCGGCTGTGCCTCTACGACGCCGCGTTCGCCGCGCTGGTACAGGTATTGCCCTCGCGCGGCCGGCGCGCCATCTCCTATCTCACGCTGTTCGGCGCCTTCGCCTCCACCGTGTTCTGGGTCGTGGGGTTCTACCTGGATCAGGCCGCGGGTTGGCGCGAGACGCTCGCCTGGTTCGCGGTCATCAACCTCGTCGTCTGCCTGCCGCTCAACTGGTTCGGCCTCGCGCGTCGCGAGCAGACCGATCATCCCGCGGCGGCCGCGGCCGCGGCGCAGCCGGCGCCCGACGGCGCGCCGCTCGCCGGCCGCGTGCGCAGCGTGGCGATCGCGCTGTTCGCCTTCGTCATGTCGCTCAATGCGTTCGTGTTCGGCGTCGTGACGGTGCAGCTCGTGCCGCTGCTGCAGGCCGCGGGACTGGCGACTGCCGCCGCCGTCTGGGTCGC
>JBDTMD010000072.1:0-7516 GCA_039934435.1 Burkholderiales bacterium | reverse complement strand
GACGCCGCGCTGACGATCGTCACCGGCACGAGCCCGGAAGGGCTCGAAATCCTGCGCCATTCCACATCGCACCTCATGGCGCAGGCGGTACAGGAGCTCTACCCCGGCGCACAGGTGACGATCGGGCCGGTGATCGAGAACGGCTTTTACTACGACTTCGCGTACCAGCGCCCGTTCACGCCGGAGGACCTCGCGGCGATCGAGAACAGGATGACCGAGATCGCGAAGCAGGACCTGCCGGTACACCGCAAGGAGATGCCGCGCGACGAGGCGGTGAAGCACTTCCTGTCGATCGGCGAGAAATACAAGGCCGAGATCATCGCCGCCATCCCGGAAAAGGAAACCATTTCGCTTTACGGCCAGGGCGACTGGATCGACCTGTGCCGCGGGCCGCACGTGCCCTCGACCGGCAAGCTCAAGGTGTTCAAGCTGATGCGCGTCGCCGGGGCGTACTGGCGCGGCGATTCGAAGAACGAGATGCTGCAGCGCATCTATGGCACCGCCTGGGCGAAGAAGGAGGACCAGGACGCGTACCTGAAGATGCTGGAGGAGGCGGAAAAGCGCGACCACCGGCGGCTGGGCACGCAGCTCGACCTGTTTCATATGCAGGAGGAGGCGCCGGGACTGGTGTTCTGGCATCCGAAGGGCTGGGCGTTGTGGCAGCAAGTCGAGCAGTACATGCGGCGCGTGTACCGCGACAACGGCTACCAGGAGGTGCGCGGGCCGCAGATCCTCGACCGCAGCCTGTGGGAGCGCACCGGTCACTGGGAGAACTTCCGCGAGAACATGTTCACCACGTCGTCGGAGAACCGCGACTACGCGGTGAAGCCGATGAACTGCCCGGGCCACATCCTGATCTACAACAAGGGCGTGCGCAGCTACCGCGAACTGCCGCTGCGGTACGGAGAATTCGGCTCCTGCCACCGCAATGAGCCCTCGGGCGCGCTGCACGGCCTGATGCGCGTGCGGGGCTTCGTGCAGGACGACGGTCACATTTTCTGCACCGAGGAGCAGATCCTCGACGAATGCGTCGCCTTCACCGCGCTCCTGCAGCGCGTGTACCGCGACTTCGGCTTCGAGCAGGTGATCTACAAGGTCGCCACGCGGCCGGCCAAACGCATCGGCTCGGACGAGAGCTGGGACAAGGCGGAAGCCGCGCTGCAGGAGGCCCTGCGCCGCTCGCAGGTGGCGTTCACCCTGTCACCCGGCGAAGGCGCGTTCTATGGGCCGAAGATCGAGTACTCGCTGAAGGACGGCATCGGCCGGGTCTGGCAGTGCGGCACGATGCAGGTCGATTTCAGCATGCCGGGGCGTCTGGGCGCGGAATACGTGGGTGAGGACAATGCCCGCCACACGCCGGTGATGCTCCACCGCGCCATCGTCGGCTCGATGGAGCGGTTCCTGGGCATCCTGATCGAGCATTTCGCGGGCGCGTTCCCGTCGTGGCTGGCCCCCGAGCAGGTCGCCGTACTCAACATTTCCGAGCACCAAATGGACTACGCCGCGGCGGTCGCGACGGCATTGCGAAAAGCTGGATTCCGCGTTGCGGAAGATTTGCGAAACGAGAAAATTTCTTATAAGATTCGCGAACATAGCCTGCAAAAGCTCCCTTATCAGCTGGTGGTCGGCGACAAGGAGAAGCAGGCTGGAACGGTGGCCGTGCGCACGCGCGGCGGGGAAGACCTCGGGGCCATGCGCCTCGAAGACTTCATCGCACGCCTCCGCAGCGAGGCGAAAGCGCAGTAGCACGGCCGTTTTTTCAACGTGTAAAGGAGCTTGTCACTCATCGCACTCGAGAGATCGCAACGCATCAACGCGGAGATCACCGCGCCGCAGGTTCGCCTGGTCGGCGAGGACACAGAGCAGTTGGGCATCGTGCCGGTCGCAGAGGCGCTGCGCTTGGCCGAAGAGCGCAACGTGGACCTGGTGGAAATCGCGCCGACGGCGCAGCCGCCGGTCTGCAAGCTGATGGACTACGGCAAGTTCCGCTACCGCGAGCAGAAGAAGGCCCACGAGGCCAAGCTCAAGCAGAAGCAGATCCAGGTCAAGGAGATCAAGTTCCGCCCCGGCACCGATGAGGGCGATTACAAGATCAAGCTCGGCAAGCTGATCCAGTTCCTCGAAGCCGGCGACAAGGCCAAGGTGACGTTGCGGTTCCGCGGACGCGAGATGGCGCACCAGGAGTTCGGCGTCCGGCTCCTCGAGCGGGTGAAGGCTGACCTGCTGGAGGTGGGCCTGGTCGAGCAGTTCCCGAAGCTCGAAGGCCGGCAGATGGTGATGGTGCTGGCGCCGAAGAAAAAGGGCGTGCCGCCCAAGGCGAAGGCGAAGCCCGCGGCCAAGCCCAAGGCGAAGAAGGAAGCGGCAACGGCAACACTCACGGTAGTGAAGCCGGCCGCCTGAGCGGCCGGCAATACAAGTGATGGCCGCGGCTTCAAGTGCCCGCAAGGCGGGCCGCCCGGCGTCAGGCTAAAACGAGAAGGAGCAGGACCGTGCCTAAAGTAAAGACCAAGAAGTCGGCGGCAAAGCGCTTCAAGATCCGCGCGTCGGGCAGCATCAAGCGCTCGCATGCGTACATGCGACATATCCTCACCAAGAAGTCGACCAAGAGGAAGCGCAAGCTGCGCGGCACCACCGAGGTACACGCCACCAACAAGCGGGCGGTGCGCGCCATGCTGCCGTACGCGTCGTAAGGAGCCGCCATGCCAAGAGTCAAGCGCGGGGTCACGGCGCGCGCGCGCCACAAGAAGGTCCTGAAGCAGGCGAAAGGCTTCCGCGGTCGCCGCGGCAACGTCTATCGCGTCGCCAAGCAGGCGGTGATGAAGGCGGGGCAGTACGCCTACCGCGACCGCCGCAACCGCAAGCGCACCTTCCGCGCGCTGTGGATCACGCGCATCAACGCCGCGGTGCGCGAGCTCGGCATGAGCTATTCGACGTTCATGGCCGGCATGAAGCGCGCGAACATCGACATCGATCGCAAGGTGCTCGCCGATCTGGCGGTCGCGGACAAGCCCGCGTTCGCGAAGATCGCCAGCCAGGTGAAGGCCAGCCTTACCCACTGACCCCGTTGCGGAAGGCGCGGGGATGCAAGACGTCAATGACATCGTCGAGCGGGCGCTCGCGGCATTCAGCGCCGCCGCCGACCCCGCGTCGCTGGAAAACGCCAAGGCGCGCTACCTCGGCAAGAGCGGCGAGCTGACGGCGCTGCTGCGCGGGCTGGGAACGCTCCCGGCCGAGGCGCGCAAGGACGCCGGGGCCCGCATCAACGACGCCAAGGCGCGGGTCGAGCAGGCGCTCGAGGCACGGCGCGGCGAGCTCGCGGGCGCACGGCTGCAGGCGCGGCTCGCCGAGGACGCGATCGACGTCACGCTGCCCGCCCGCGGCCGCGGGCGGGGCGGCATCCATCCGATCATCCGCACCTGGCAGCGCGTCGAGGCGATCTTCGGCTCCATCGGCTTCGACGTCGCCGACGGTCCCGAGATCGAGACCGACTGGTACAACTTCACCGCGCTCAACAATCCGGAAAACCACCCGGCGCGTTCCATGCAGGACACGTTCTATGTCGACGTGAACGACGCGCAGGGACTGCCGCTGCTGCTGCGCACGCACACCAGCCCGATGCAGGTGCGCTATGCGCGCATGCACAAGCCGCCGATCAAGGTGATCGCGCCCGGCCGTACCTACCGCGTGGATTCGGACGCGACGCATTCGCCCATGTTCCACCAGGTGGAGGGGCTGTGGATCGACGAAGGTATCAGCTTCGCCGATCTGAAAGGCGTCTACACCGACTTCCTGCGCCGCTTCTTCGAATCCGACGCGCTGGAAGTGCGTTTCCGACCGTCGTACTTTCCCTTCACCGAGCCTTCGGCGGAGATCGACCTGCAGTTCGCGACCGGCCCGCACAAGGGGCGCTGGCTCGAGCTCTCTGGGGCGGGCCAGGTGCATCCGCAGGTGGTGCGAAACTTCGGCCTCGACGCCGAACGCTACATGGGCTTCGCGTTCGGCTCCGGCCTGGAGCGCCTGACCATGCTGCGCTATGGCGTCAACGACCTGCGGCTGTTCTTCGATGGCGACCTGCGGTTCCTGCGCCAGTTCGCATGAACGTCCCCGAGCACTGGCTGCGCAGCTTTTGCAATCCGCCGATGAAGGCGGAGCGGCTCGCGCAGCTGCTGACGATGGCGGGCCTGGAGGTCGAATCCTGCGCGCCGGTGGCGCCGCCCTTCAGCGGCGTGGTGGTCGGCGAGATCCTGAAAGTCGAGCGCCACCCGAATGCCGACAAGCTGACCGTGTGCAGCGTGAATGCGGGCAAGCAAAAGCTCGCCGTCGTGTGCGGCGCGCCGAACGCGCGCCCGGGCATGAAAGCGCCGCTCGCCACGGCGGGCACGAACCTCGGCGGGCTCGAGATCAAGTCCGCCACGCTGCGCGGCGTGGAGAGCCAGGGCATGCTCTGCTCGGCAAAGGAGCTCGGCCTCTCGGACGATCACTCGGGCCTGCTCGAGCTGCCGGCGGCGGCGCGCCCGGGTCAGGACATACGCAAGGTGCTTGAGCTGGACGAGCGCGTGCTGACCTTCAAGCTGACGCCGAACCGCGCCGACTGCCTCTCGGTGCTCGGCATCGCGCGCGAGGTGGCCGCGCTGACCGGAGCGAAGCTCAAGGCGCCGAAGCCGAAGCCGGTTCTGGCGCGCAGCAAGGCGAAGCACCCCTTCGGCATCACGCACGCCGCGGGCTGCGGCCGCTTCGCCGGGCGCGTGATCCGCGGCGTCAACGCGGCCGCGCCGACGCCGACGTGGATGCGCCAGCGCCTCGAGCGCGCCGGCCAGCGCTCGATATCGGCACTGGTCGATGTCACCAACTACGTGATGCTCGAGCTGGGGCGGCCACTGCACGTCTATGACCAGGACAAGCTGCGTGGCGCAATCGACGTGCGCTGGGGCAGGAAGGGCGAGCGCGTGCTGCTGCTGAACGGCCAGGAGGTCGAAGTCGACGCCGAGGTGCTGTGCATCACCGATGACTCGGGTCCGATCGGGCTCGGCGGCATCATGGGAGGCGAATCGACCAAGGCCGAGACGACGACGCGGAACCTGTTCCTCGAATCGGCGTTTTTCTTCCCCGAGGCCGTGGCCGGGCGCGCGCGGCGCTTCAATTTCACGAGCGACGCCGCGCACCGCTTCGAGCGCGGCGTCGATTTCGACAATAACGTCGCCGGCATCGAGCGCGCGACGCAGTTGATCCTCGAGATCTGCGGCGGCGAGCCGGGTCCGACCGTGGACCTGGTCAAACGCCTGCCGCCGCGCAAGCCCGTGCGCATGCGGGTTGCGCGCGCGCAGAAAGTGATCGGCGTGCCGATCGCCGAGAATGACATGGCGCGCGCATTCTCGCGCCTGGGACTGACCAGCCAGCGCCAGCGCGGCGCTTTTTCGGTCACGCCGCCCTCGTACCGATTCGATCTGCAGATCGAGGAGGACCTGATCGAGGAGGTGGCGCGCGTGTACGGCTTCGAGCGCATCCCGGCGCAGCCGCCGCTTGCTGCCGCGCGCATGACGATGCCGCCGGAGACCCGCCGCCCGGCGCACGCGCTGCGCGAACGCCTTGCGGCATGCGATTACCAGGAAGTGATCACCTTCAGCTTCGTCGAGCCGCAGTGGGAAGCAGATCTGGCGGGAGAGGCGAATCCGATTCGCCTGCTCAACCCGATCACCAGCCCGCTGTCGGTGATGCGCACCACGCTCCTCGGCGGGTTGCTGGCCAACGTGCGCTACAACGCCGCGCGCAAGCTCCCGCGCATCCGGGTGTTCGAGCTTGGGCGGGTATTTCTGCGCGATGCGCGGGTCGCCGACGGTCCGCTCGACGTCGCCGGCGTGCGCCAGCCCCTGCGCATCGCCGCCGCCGCCTGTGGGCCCGCCCTTGAGGAACAGTGGGGCAGCCCACTTCGGCCCGTGGATCTTTTCGACGCCAAGGCCGATCTCGAGGCGCTGTTTGCGCCGCGCCTGCCGCGCTATGAGGCGGCGCCGCACCCGGCCTTCCACCCGGCGCGCTCTTCCCGCGTCCTGGTCAACGGCAAGTTGGCGGGATGGATCGGGGAGCTGCACCCCCGGTGGTTGCAGAAATACGATATTCCTCAAGGGGTTGTGTGCTTCGAGCTCGATGTTGCCGCGCTTCTGGAGGCGCCGCTGCCGCGACCCGAGGTGCTATCGCGGTTCCCGCCGGTCACTCGAGACATCGCTATGTTGGTGAACACTGACATCGCCGTGCAGGCGCTACTGGACGCAATCGCGGGCGAAACGCCGGCGATCGTGCAAGAGGTGCATTTGTTCGATCTGTACCAAGGCCCGAACCTCCCACCGGGGAAGAAAAGCGTTGCATTCCGGGTAGTTATGCAAGATACTGAACGAACCCTCACGGATGCGGAGGCCGATTCGGCGCGGGATGCGCTGATTTCTCTGTGGGGTCGTCGTTTCGCCGCGACACTTCGAGCATAATTATATAAATCAGGGAGTTGTGATGACTTTGACCAAGGCCGAACTGGCCGACCTGTTGTTCGAGAAGGTCGGACTGAACAAGCGCGAGGCCAAGGACATGGTGGAAGCGTTTTTCGAGGAGATTCGCGGGGCCCTCGAGCGCGGTGAAAGCGTCAAGTTGTCCGGGTTCGGCAACTTCCAGCTGCGCGACAAGCCGCAACGCCCGGGGCGCAACCCCAAGACCGGCGAGGAAATTCCCATCAGCGCCCGACGCGTGGTCACCTTCCACGCCAGCCAGAAACTGAAGGCGATGGTGGAGAAGGCGCGCCATGGAAAGCCGCAGCCCCAGCAAGAAAGCTGAGCTGCCGCCGATCCCGGCGAAGCGCTACTTCACCATCGGCGAAGTCAGCGACCTGTGCGGGGTGAAGCCGCACGTGCTGCGTTACTGGGAGCAGGAATTCACCCAGTTGAAACCGGTCAAGCGCCGCGGCAACCGGCGCTATTACCAGCACCACGAGGTCCTGCTCATCCGCCGCATCCGCGAGTTGCTGTACGAAGAGGGTTTCACCATCAGCGGTGCGCGCAACCGGCTCGACAATGCGGCGCACGCGAGCGAGGAGCGCGACGAGCGGCCGCCGCGGCTTGCGGCGGGCGGCGACCTGGCGGCGATCAAACGCGAGCTGCGCGCGCTGCTCGAAGCGCTGCGCGCCTGATAGACTTCAGCCTCTCGGGGCGTAGCGCAGCCTGGTAGCGTACCTGCATGGGGTGCAGGTGGTCGCGAGTTCGAATCTCGCCGCCCCGACCAGACCTGAATCCAGCCGCACTCGCACATAGGAGGCACACATGACGATTCGAATTGGCGACGAAGCACCCGATTTCAGCGCCGACACTACGGAAGGCAAGGTCCGCTTTCACGAATGGATCGGCGACAAGTGGGCGATCCTGTTCTCCCACCCGAAGGACTTCACGCCGGTCTGCACCACCGAGCTTGGCTACATGGCGGGGCTGAAGCCGGAGTTCGACAAGCGCAACACCAAGATCATCGGCCTGAGCGTCGATCC
>JBDTMD010000071.1:0-7519 GCA_039934435.1 Burkholderiales bacterium | reverse complement strand
CACGTGCTGCAGTCCTCGCAGGACCTGCGCGCGGTGCAGGAAATGCTCGGCCACGCGAGCATCGCGACGACGCAGGTCTACACGCATCTCGACTACCAGGCGCTGGCGCGCGTCTACGACGCCGCACATCCGCGCGCGAAGAAGAAATGAAGCAGGCGCTGATCCTGAAGGCAGGGCGCGAGAAATCGCTCAAGCGCCGCCATCCGTGGATCTTTTCCGGCGCCATCGACCACGTCGCCGGCAATCCCGCGGCCGGCGACACGGTGGATGTGCGCAGCGCCGCGGGCGCGCTGCTCGCGCTCGCCGCCTACAGCCCCGATTCGCAGATCCGCGCGCGTGTCTGGCGTTTCGAGGCGGGCGCGGCGATCGACGCGGCGTTCCTCAAAGAGCGCGTGGCGCAGGCGGTGCGCCGGCGCGAGGCGCTCGCCGCGGCCAGGCACACCAACGCGCTGCGGCTGGTGCATGGCGAGTCGGACGGCCTGCCGGGCCTGGTCGTCGATCGCTATGCCGACGTGCTGGTCGCGCAGTTCCTGTCGGCGGGCGCCGAGCGCTGGCGCGAAGCGCTGCTCGATGCACTGGTCGAGACCACCGCCTGCGAGGCGGTATTCGAGCGCTCGGACGCCGAGGTGCGAAAGCTCGAGGGCCTCGCGCCGCGCGTGGGTTTTGCGCGCGGCAACCGCGAGGCGCGGCGCTGCCCGATCGTCGAATACGGCCTGAATTTCCGCGTCGACGTCGAGGAAGGGCAGAAGACCGGGTTCTTCCTCGACCAGCGCGAGAACCGCCAGCGCGTGCGCGCGCTCGCCGCCGGGCGCGAGGTGCTGGATGGCTTTTGCTACACCGGCGGCTTCGCCATCGCCGCGCTCGCCGGCGGTGCGCGCCGCGTGCTGGCGGTGGAGAGCTCGGTGCCGGCGCTGGAGGTGGCGCGCGACAACCTCGGCGCCAACGCGCTCGACGCTTCGAAAATCGAGTTCTTCAAGGCCGACGTGTTCACGCACTTGCGGTTGCTCCGCGACCAGGGCGCGCGCTTCGGCCTGGTGGTGCTCGACCCGCCGAAATTCGCGCCCACCGCGGCGCAGGCGCGCAACGCCGCGCGCGCCTACAAGGACGTGAACCTGCTCGCCTTCAAGCTGCTCGCCCCCGGCGGGCTGCTGGCGACGTTCTCCTGCTCGGGCGGGGTATCGCCCGAGCTGTTCCAGTCGATCATCGCCGGCGCGGCGCTCGACGCCGGCGCCGAGGCGCAGATCATCGAGCGCTTCCACGCCGCGGCCGACCACCCGGTGGCGCTGGAATTCCCGGAGGGCGATTACCTGAAAGGCCTGCTGCTGCTGAAGAAATAGGGACAGACCTCATTTTTAAAAAAATGGGGTCTGTCCCCATTTATACTTGGCGCATGACACAGGAACAGATGGTGCCGGTGACGATCCTCACCGGATTTCTCGGCGCGGGCAAGACGACGCTCTTGAACCGCATCCTGCAGGAAGACCACGGCCACAAGATCGCCGTCATCGAGAACGAGTTCGGCGAGGTCGGCATCGACTCGGAGATCATCGAAAAATCCGAGGAGCAGATCCTCGAGATGAATAACGGCTGCATCTGCTGCACGGTGCGCGGCGACCTGATCCGCATCCTCGGCGAGTTGAAGGACAAGCGCACCAGCGGCGCGCTGAAGTTCGACCGCGTGGTGATCGAGACCACCGGCATGGCCGACCCCGGCCCGGTGGCGCAGACCTTCTTCACCGACGAGGACGTCGGCAACTACTACCTGCTCGATTCGATCCTCACGGTGGTCGACGCAAAGCACGCGCAGAAGCAACTGGACGAATTCCACGAGGCGCAGGAACAGGTGGGCTTCGCCGACCGGATTCTGATGTCGAAGACCGACCTGGTGTCGGAGGAAGACGTGAAGAAGCTCGCCGCGCGCATCAAGCACATGAACCCGCGCGCGCCGGTGCAGCACGTGCATTTCGGCAAGGCGCCGATCGCCGAGATCCTCGATATCCGCGGCTTCAACCTGAACGCGATCCTCGAGCTCGACCCCGAGTTCCTGGTCGACTCGCACCACGAGCACACCGACGAGGTGGCGTCTTTCGTCTTCAAGTCGGACAAGCCGTTCGATGGCGACAAGCTGGAGCAGTTCCTCTCCGGCATGATCCAGGTCTACGGCCCGGACCTGTTGCGCTACAAGGGCGTGCTGTGGATGAAGGGCAAACCGCAGCGCGTGGTGTTCCAGGGCGTGCACATGATGATGGGCGGCGACATGGGCAAGCCGTGGGCCAAGGGCGAAAAGAAATCCTCGATCCTGGTGTTCATCGGCAGGAAGCTGCCGAAGGACCTGTTCATCGCCGGCCTGGAGCAATGCCTCGCCTAGGGAAACTCTGAAGTAATCCTCGGGTCGAACGTATAGCACCTGAGCCGAGGAGAACAAGAATGAACAAGCCGAGCCAGATGACGTTTAGCCCGAAGGGGTTCGAGGCCTACCGCAAGCCGACGCGGCGCGAGCGGTTTCTGGCCGAGATGGACCGGGTGGTGCCGTGGGCGGAGCTGGTGGCGCTGGTGAAGCCGGCGTACGCGAAGGGCACCAGCGGTCCGGGCCGGCCGCCGATCCCGCTTGAGCGGATGCTGCGGATCTACTTCCTGCAGCATTGGTTCAATCTCTCGGACCCGGCGGTGGAAGAGGCGCTCTACGATGTGTCTTCGATGCGCAGCTTCGTGGGCATCGACCTGGGGCGCGAACCGGCTCCCGATGAGACCACGGTGTGCAAGTTCCGGCACCTGCTGGAGGAGCACGGTTTGGGCAAGCGGATCTTCGAGGCGGTGGGAGCGCATCTTCAGAGCAAAGGGATGAAGGTTTCCTCGGGCACGATTGTGGATGCGACCATCATTGCTGCGCCCAGCTCGACCAAGAACGCCGAGGGCAAGCGCGACCCGGAGATGCACCAGACCCGGAAGGGCAACGACTGGCACTTCGGCATGAAGGCGCACGTGGGGGTGGATAGGAAGACCAAGCTGATTCACTCGGTAGCGGCGACCCCTGCGAACATGGCCGACGGCAACATGATCGAGCAACTGCTGCATGGAGGAGAAACGCACGTCTGGGGCGATGCCGCCTACGCCGGGCGCACCGAGCGTATCCGCGCCAAGGCGCCCAAGGCGAAGGACTTCACGCAGCGCCGCGGCCGGGGCTACAGGTACCTCTCTGACTACGATCGCTTCATCAACCGGGCGCGCTCGCGGATTCGCGCCCGTGTCGAGCACACCATCGGCGTGATCAAGCGCGTCTTCGGCTTCGCCAAGGTGCGCTACCGTGGAATCGCGAAGAACGCGAACCGACTGTTCGTCACCTGTGCGCTGGCCAATCTGTTCATCGTCCGGCACCACTTGTTCAGAGTTCAAGGGCCGTAGTGCGTCCGGAAACGGCAAAGAAGCTGGAAATAGAGCGAAATCGAGAGGCAAAACCACCCGATTCGCACCCCGTTGATACTCATGAGCCAACATTCGCTTCAATGATCCCTCGCGTCGCCGTTACTTCAGACGTTCCCTAGCGCGCGTGCTGCTGGCGGCGGCGCTGCTCGTCGCGCAGCAGGCGGCGCTCGAGCACGCGCTCTGGCACGCCGGCGCGGCGCAGCGCGCCTCGAGCGAGGCGCAGAAATCCGCGCCCGCGGGTAGTCCCCTTTGCGACCAGCACGCGGCGCTTGGCGCGGTGGCCGGCGCGATCGGCTGCGCACCCGTGGCGACGGCGCTCGCCGAATCAGGCTACGCAGCGTTCGCGGCGCTCGAAATCGCGACGCGCGTCAGCGCACCGCTCGCTCCCTCCTCCCGGGACCCGCCCGCGCTCCTCTGAAGCGATGGTTCGGGCGCGCCGCCGGTCGCGGCGCGCGTGACGATTCCTTTGGCAGGAGACAGGCATGTTTCGCAGACTGTTAGGCGTTGCGGTGCTGGCCGCGGCGCTGCCGCCCGCGCAGGCACAGGAAAGCCCGCGCGCGGCCGGCGGCAATGCATTCAACCCGGGCATCTCGCTCATTCTTCAGGGCACGGCGGCCTCGAGCTCGCGCGATCCCGCCAGCTACCGCATCGACGGCTTCGCACCCACGGGCGGCGAGGTTGGCCCCGCGCCGCGCGGCTTCAGCCTCGGCGAGTCCGAAATCGGCATCGCCGCCAACATCGATCCCAACTTCAGCGGCCAGCTGGTGGCCTCGTTCTCTGCCGATAACAAGGTCGAGGTCGAGGAGGCTTTCTTCCAGACACTCGCCCTCGGTGGGGGCTTCACCGTGAAGGGCGGGCGCTTTCTTTCCGGCATCGGCTACCTGAACGGCATTCACCAGCACGCCTGGGACTTCCAGGACGCGCCGCTCGCCTACAAGGCCTTTCTCGGTGGCCGCCTGAACGACGACGGCCTGCAGCTGCGCTGGCTCGCGCCGACCGACCTGTTCCTCGAATTCGGCGCCGAGCTCGGCAGCGGTCGCGTTTTCCCGGCGACGCCGAACAGCCGCAATGGCGCCAACGCCGCCACGCTGTTCGCGCACCTCGGCGGCGATCTCGGCGTCAGCACCGCATGGCGCACGGGCGTGTCACTGCTGCGCGCTCGGCCCGAGGGCCGCGCCTTCGACGACGTCGACGGCCTCGGCAACCCGGTCACGCAGTCGTTCACCGGCGCCAGTACGCTGCTGATCGCCGACTTCGTGCTGAAGTGGTCGCCGAACGGCAACGCCACGTCGACCAATTTCAAGCTGCAGGGCGAGTTCTTCCGCCGCAAGGAGTCGGGTGCGCTCAGCTACGACGACGGCACGGCGCTCACCGGCGACTACGCCAGCCGCCAGTCGGGGTGGTACCTGCAGGGCGTGTACCAGTTCATGCCGCGCTGGCGCGCCGGCCTGCGTTACGACCGGCTGGATCGCGGCACGGTGGACGCCGCCGTCCCGCTCGCCGGCCCGCTCGCGAGCGACTACAACCCCTCGCGCGTCACCGTGATGCTCGACTGGAGCGGATCGGAATTCAGCCGCATCCGGCTGCAGCTGGCGCAGGACAAGTCGCGCGCCGGCCTCACCGACAACCAGGTGCTGCTGCAGTACCTGTTCAGCCTCGGCGCGCACGGCGCGCACACGTTCTAGGAGCCCGTCATGAGAACGATCATCGCCATCACGCTCGCGGCGGCGTGCAGCCCGGCGCTCGCCGCGCTCAGCATCTTCGCTTGCGAGCCGGAATGGGGCGCACTCGCGCAGGAGATCGGCGGCGAGCGCGTCAGCGTCTATACGGCGACCAGCGCCCTGCAGGATCCGCATCACATCGAGGCCCGGCCCAGCCTGATCGCGCGCGCGCGGCGCGCCGACCTGGTGGTCTGCACCGGCGCCGAGCTCGAGGTGGGCTGGCTGCCGCTCGTGCTCTCGCAGTCCGGCAACGCCAGGATCCAGGCCGGCGAGCGCGGCTACTTCGAGGCCGCCTCGGCGGCACGGCTGATCGAAGTGCCCGAGCGCGTCGATCGCGCGATGGGCGACGTGCATGCCGCGGGCAACCCGCACCTGCAGCTCGATCCGCGCAACATCTCGCGCGTGGCGAAAGCGCTGGCTGCGCGCATGAGCGTGCTCGATGCGCAGGACGCTTCCTACTACCTGGAGCGCGAACTAGCGTTTCAGCAGCGCTGGAGCGCCGCCACCGCGCGCTGGGAGCGCCAGGCCGAGCCGCTCGCGGGCCTGCCGGTGGTCGTCTATCACGCCAACCTGTCGTATCTGTTCAACTGGCTCGGCGTACGCACGGTCGGCACGCTCGAGCCCAAGCCCGGCGTGCCGCCCTCGGCGGCGCACCTCGCCGCGCTATTGGCGGCGCTGAAGCAGGCGCCGGCGAAGGCCGTGGTGCGCGCCGCCTACAACGACCCGCGCGCCGCGCAGTGGCTGGCGCGCGAGGCGCACCTGCCCGAGGTCGTGATGCCGTTCACCGTGGGCGGAAGCGAGCGCGCGACGGATCTGTTCGCCCTGTATGAAGACAGCATTGCCCGCCTGCTCGCGGTGGCCCGATGAACTGGGCGGCGATCGATCTCGGCCTGCTCTGGCCGGCGCTGGCCGCCGGCCTGCTGGTCACGGCCACGCACGCACCGCTCGGCATGCAGGTGCTCGCGCGCGGCATCGTCTTCATCGACCTGGCGGTGGCGCAGATCGCCGGCCTCGGCGTGGTGCTGGCCGACTGGCTCGGCGCCGCACCGCACGGCGCCGCGGTGCAGGCCTGGGCGCTCGGCGCGGCGCTCGCCGGCGCGTTGCTGTTCAACTGGACCGAGCGGCGCTGGCCCGAGGTGCAGGAGGCGGTGATCGGCGTCGCCTTCATCGTCGCCGCGAACGCCGCCATCCTGCTGCTGGCGGCGAATCCGCGCGGCGCCGAGCACCTGAAGGATCTGCTCGTCGGGCAGGTGCTGTGGGTGAATGCCGAAACGCTGGCGTGGGTGGCGCTCGCCTACGCGGCAATTCTTGCGGTCTGGTTCGGTCTGCGCGCGCGCCTCGGGCGCACCGGGTTCTACCTGCTGTTCGCCTGCACGGTAACGGTCTCGGTGCAGCTGGTGGGCCTGTATCTGGTGTTCACGACACTGATCGTGCCGGCGCTCGCCACGCGCAATTTCCCGCGCCGCCGTCTGGCGGCGTGCTACCTGCTCGGGGCGCTGGGCTACGGCGCCGGTCTCGCGCTATCGCTGCTGCGCGATTTGCCGGCCGGGCCGCTGATCGTGTGCACGATGACGGCGCTGGGCGCGGCGGTGTTTCTGTTCGGGCCGCGCGCGCGGCGCGCCTAGCGGCTGGCGCGCAGGTCGATCTCGACCAGCTCGCGCACGGCACGGCGCAGGAAACGCATCTGCCGGCCGGTGCGGCGGCAGCCCAGGCAACAAGCGAGGTGGATGCGCAGCATGACGCGCTCGCCGAAGGCAAGCTCGCGATCCAGCCCCTGTGAGAAGAGGCGCGTGGTTTCCCGGCAGCTGAGCATCATTTTTCGAACCAGGTCTGTTGCAGGCATTCGCGCAGCGTCATGCGTGCGCGGTACAGCATCACCCAGCAATGGGTCGGCGTGATTTCGAGTTCCTTACAGATCTCGGGCGTGTCCAGCCCCAAGTGCTCGCGCAGCATGAAGGCCTGCGCGGTGCGCGCGGGCAGGCGCTCGAGGCACATTTCGAGTGCGCGGAAAAATTGCGCCTGCTCCAGGGCGCCGTCGGGGTCGCCCCAGCCCGCGGGCCGCCCGGCCCAGTGGCCGTTGCGCTCGAACAGGGCGTCGAATTCTTCCGGTGCGTCCTCGCACTCCTGCGCCAGCAGCGGCTCGCGCGCCTGGCGGCGGATGGCGTCGACGATCTTGTGCTTGAGGATGCCGGTCAGCCAGGTGCGCAGGTTGGCGCGCCCGGCGAATCCGGCCTCGCCGGCGAGCGCCGCCAGCAGCGCCTCTTGCACCGCGTCCTCGGCGGCCGCCGCATCGCGCAGCTGCAGGCTGGCAAAGCGCAGCAGGTAGGGGCGCAATGCCTCGATCTGGGTACGGAAATCTGCGGGAGGTGGCATCG
>JBDTMD010000070.1:0-7542 GCA_039934435.1 Burkholderiales bacterium | reverse complement strand
GAAGTACACGATTGCCACGGGATAGGCGAGGTAGAACAACGCCGCTGCAGCATAGCGAATCTTCTCGGCCATCAGCGCGCCCAGCTCGCGCTTGTAGAAATCGCGCGCGAGCCAGCCGAGCCACGCCCCGTCGAGCACCGCGAGCGCAACAAACGCCGCGCCCCATGCCAGCAGCCACTGCATTGCGGTCAGTCGTTCAGGTGACATACGGCGCTCCGAAACCGATGGAGAGGAATTTCCCCGGCGTTATGCCGGCAGGAAGCGCATGCGAACGCGAGTGATTACGCGGTTTCGCACGCCACCGAAGGCGCGAGCGTTTCCTTTGCCGCGGCGATCGTGGCCGCTTCGGGCAGCGACACGCCGTTCTTGATCGCCGTGATTTCGGCCAAGATCGATATTGCGATCTCCGGCGGCGTGCGGCTGCCGATGTAGAATCCGATCGGCCCGTGCAGCCGCGCGATTTCCTCGGCGCTGACGTCGAATTCGAGCAGGCGCTCGCGTCGCTTGGCGTTGTTCGCGCGCGAGCCGAGCGCTCCGACGTAGAACGCCGGCGACTTCAGCGCCTCCATCAGCGCGAGATCGTCGAGCTTCGGATCGTGCGTCAGCGCCACCACCGCGCTGTGGCCGTCAAGATTCAGTGCCGCGATGACGTCATCGGGCATGCGCCGGTCGAGGGCGATGCCGGCGACGTTCCAGCCGCTCGCGTACTCCTCGCGCGGCTCGATCACGCTGACGTGGTAGTCGAGCATGCGCGCCATTTCGGCGAGATACTGCGTCAGCTGCCCGGCGCCGATCAGGATCAGGCGCCAGCGCGGCCCGTGCACGGTGGCGAGCGTAGCGCCGTCGAATTCGAGTGCGTCCTGCCATTGCCCGGGCGCGAGCGTGGCCCTGCCGGTCTTCATGTCCAGGCGGCGCTTGACCAGCTGCTGCTTCGAGATCGTCTCCAGCAGCTCGCCGATACCGCTCGCCTCACCGACCGGCTCGAGCACCAGCTGCAGCGTGCCGCCGCAGGGCAGGCCCCAGCGCGTCGCCTCCTCGTTGGTGACGCCATAGGTGACGAGCTGCGGCGCGTCCTTGGCCACCGCCTGCGAGCGCACCTTGTCGATCAGGTCGTCCTCGACGCAGCCACCCGAGACCGAGCCCACCACCTGGCCGTCGTCCCGCACCACCACCAGGGCGCCCACGGGGCGTGGCGCCGAGCCCCAGGTCTTGACGATGGTGCCCAGCGTGACGCGATGTCCGGATTTGCGCCACGCTTCGGCGCTGCGCAGCACTTCGATGTCGACGGAATCCATAGGGTGGCATGTTACTCCGGCGAAACTATTGCGGCGCAACATTGATCCGTGCGTCTCGCTTGGCTAGGATGGCCCTCCCGCCCGCAACGAATGAGCGCAATCCAAGGAGGCCGAATGGCAGTCAAGGTATCCATGAAGGTCAACGGCAAGGCTGTTTCCGGAGAGGTCGAGGCGCGCACGCTGCTCGTCAATTTCATCCGCGAGCACCTGCGCCTCACGGGCACGCACATCGGCTGCGACACCGCGCAGTACGGCGCCTGCACCGTGCACATGAACGGCAAGGCGGTCAAAGCCTGCTCGATGCTCGCCATGCAGGCCGAAGGCGCCGACGTCCTGACCATCGAGGGCCTGGCCAAGCCGGACGGCACGCTGCACCCGATGCAGGCGGCGTTCAAGGAACATCACGGCCTGCAGTGCGGCTTCTGCACCCCGGGCATGGTGATGAACGCGGTGGACTTCTCCAAACGCCACCCGAACGCCAGCGAACAGGAGGTGCGCGAATCGCTGGAGGGCAACCTGTGCCGCTGCACCGGCTACCACAACATCGTCAAGTCCATCATGGCCGGTTCCAGGGCCATGGCCGCAACCAAGTAAGGAGGCACCCATGGGTGCACCGCTGATCGGCGCTCGCATACAGCGCAAAGAGGACTACCGCTTTCTCACCGGCGCCGGCCAGTACACGGACGACGTGACGCTGCCGCACCAGACCCACGCCGCGTTCGTGCGCTCGCCGCACGGGCACGCGAAGATCAAGTCGATCAATACGTCCAAGGCAAAAGCCGCGCCCGGCGTGCTCGCCGTGTTCACGGGCGAGGACATCGCCGCGGCCAAGCTCGGCGGGCTGCCCTGCGGCTGGCTGATCACCGATGTCAACGGCCAGCCGATGAAGGAGCCGCCGCACCCGGTGCTGGCGCAGGGCAAGGTGCGCTACGTCGGCGACCACGTCGCCGTGGTGATCGCCGAAACCCTGGACCAGGCGCAGGACGCCGCGGAGCTGGTGCAGGTGGATTACGAGACGCTGCCTGCGGTGGCCGACTGCCGCCTCGCGCGCGCCAAGGGCGCGCCGCAGCTGCACGAGATCGCGCCGAACAACACCTGCTACGTCTGGGCGCTCGGCGACAAGGCGGCGGTCGACGCGGCCTTCGCCAAGGCGGCGCACGTCACCAAGCTCGATTTCATCAACAACCGCCTGATCCCGAACGCGATCGAGCCGCGCGCGGCCAACGGCTCCTACAGCCGCGCCGACGACAGCTACACGCTGTACGTCGCCAGCCAGAATCCGCACGTCGAGCGGTTGCTGATGACCGCTTTCGTCATGGGCCTGCCCGAGCACAAGGTGCGCGTGGTGTCGGGCGATGTCGGCGGCGGCTTCGGTTCCAAGATCTACCTCTATGCGGAGGACGTGGTCGTCACTTGGGCGGCCAAGCAGCTCAACCGGCCGGTGAAGTGGACTGCGGACCGCTCCGAATCCTATGTGTCGGACGCGCACGGGCGCGACCACCACACGATCGCCGAGCTGGCGCTCGACAAGGACGGCAAGTTCCTCGCCATGCGCGTGAAGACCACGGCGAATGTCGGTGCTTACCTGTCGACTTTCGCTTCGTGCATCCCGACCATCCTCTACGCCACGCTGCTCTCCGGCCAGTACACGACGCCGGCGATCCACTGCGAGGTGACGGCGGTGTTCACCAACACCGCGCCGGTGGACGCCTACCGCGGCGCCGGCCGGCCGGAAGCGACTTACGTCGTCGAGCGCCTGGTGGAGACGGCGGCGCGCGAGATGAAGATCGACCCGGCGGAGCTGCGCCGCAAGAACTTCATCCGCAGCTTCCCGTACCAGACGCCGGTGGCGCTGCAGTACGACATCGGCAACTACGACGCGACGATGGCCGCGGCGCAGAAGCTCGGCGACGTCGCCGGCTACGCCGCGCGCAAGAAGGCCTCCGAGGCCAAGGGCAAGCTGCGCGGCATCGGCTACGCGGCCTACATCGAGGCCTGCGGCATCGCGCCGTCGGCGGTCGCGGGGTCGCTGGGCGCGCGCGCCGGCCTGTTCGAGGCGGGCGAAGTGCGCGTGCACCCGACCGGCTCGGTCACCGTGTTCACCGGGTCGCATTCGCACGGCCAGGGCCATGAGACGACGTTCGCGCAGGTGGTCGCCGACCGTCTGGGCATGCCGATCGAGAACGTCGACATCGTGCACGGCGACACCTCCAAGATCCTGTTCGGCATGGGCACCTACGGCTCGCGCTCGATCGCGGTGGGCGGCACGGCGATCGTCAAGGCCCTGGACAAGATCATCGCCAAGGGCAAGAAGATCGCCGCGCACCTGCTGGAAGCGGCCGAGGGCGACATCGAGTACGCGAACGGCGTGTTCAAGGTCGCCGGCACTGACAAGCAGAAGCTGTTCGGCGAAGTCGCGTTCGCGGCCTACGTGCCTCACAACTACCCGCACGACAAGCTCGAGCCGGGGCTGAACGAGAACGCGTTCTACGACCCGGCCAACTTCACCTTCCCCGCCGGCACCTACATCTGCGAGGTGGAGATCGACCCGGAAACCGGCACGACCAAGGTTGAGCGCTGGACCGCGGTGGACGACTTCGGCAAGATCATCAACCCGATGATCGTCGAGGGGCAGGTGCACGGGGGCCTTGTTCAAGGCATCGGCCAGGCGCTCACCGAGGGCGCGAAGTACGACTCGACCGGCCAGCTGGTCACCGGCTCATTCATGGACTACTGCATCCCGCGCGCCGACGACGTGCCCATGTTCCAGGTCGACACGCGCGAGACGCTGTGCACGCACAACCCGCTCGGCGTCAAGGGTTGCGGCGAAGCCGGCGCCATTGGCGCGCCGCCGGCGCTGATCAACGCCATCACCGACGCGCTCGGTATCAAGGACATCGCCATGCCGGCGACATCGCAGACCGTGTGGCGCGCGCTGCAGCAGAAAAAAGCAGCCTGAGGAGATCACGATGCACGCATTCAACTACCACCGTCCCGCCAATGTGAACGACGCCGCCGCGCTGGCGGCCAAGAGCGCGGACGCCAAGATCCTCGCCGGCGGCCAGTCGCTGGTGCAGGCGATGAAGCTGCGCCTCGCGGCGCCCACTGACATCGTCGATCTCGGCATGATCAAGGATCTCGCCGGCATCAAGGTCGACGCCAAGAGCGTCATCATCGGCGCCATGACGCGCCACGCCGAGGTCGCGGGTTCCGCCGAGGTGAAAAAGGCGATCCCCGGGCTCGCTGCGCTCGCCGGCATGATCGGCGACCGGCAGGTGCGCAACATGGGTACCCTGGGCGGCGCGCTCGCCAACAGCGACCCGGCGGCCGACTACCCGGCCGCGGTGCTCGCGCTGAACGCCACCATCACCACCACCAAGGGCACGCACGCGGCCGACAAGTTCTTCAAGGGCCTGTACGAGACCGCATTGAAGCCCGGCGAGATCATCACCTCGGTTTCCTTCCCGATCCCGAAGCGCGCCGCGTACACCAAGTTCAAGAACCCGGCCTCGCGCTTCGCCATCGTCGGCGTATTCGTCGCCGACATGGGCAACGGCGTGCGCGTCGCGGTCACCGGGGCCGGCCCCTGCGCGCTGCGCCTCGCGGAGATGGAAAAAGCCCTGGGCGCCAAGTTCGCGCCCGAATCGGTCGCGAATCTCAAGGTGAAGGCCGACGGCCTGAACAGCGACCTGCACGCCTCGGCCGAGTACCGCGCCCACCTGATCACGGTGATGGCCAAGCGCGCGGTCGAGGCGGCGATGAAATAGAATAGATCTTCGCTCACACGAAGCCCGCTTCGAGCGGGCTTTTTTCATGCCCTCGCCCCTGCCGCGCTCGATCGACGATACCCAGACCCTGCTCGCTTCGGCCGACTACGTCGCCGACCGCAGTCTCGCCACCGCGCTGTACCTGTCGCTCGCCATGCAACGGCCGCTGTTCCTCGAGGGCGAGGCCGGCACCGGCAAGACCGAGATCGCCAAGGTGCTGGCGCAGTCGCTGGGCCGCGAGCTCATCCGGCTGCAGTGCTACGAGGGCCTGGACATCGCCCAGGCGGCCTACGAATGGAACTACCCGCGGCAGATGATCGAGATCCGCCTTGCCGAGGCCGCGGGCGAGAAATCGCGCGACAAGATCGCGCACGACATCTTCGATGCGCACTTCCTGATCAAGCGGCCGCTGGCGCTGGCGCTGGAAGGCAAGAAGGGCGCGGCGCCGGTGCTGCTGATCGACGAGCTCGACCGCACCGACGAGCCGTTCGAGGCCTACCTGCTCGAGGTGCTCTCGGACTGGCAGATTTCGGTGCCCGAGATCGGCACGCTGCGCGCGGCCGAGCCGCCGATCGTCGTCATCACCTCCAACCGCACGCGCGAGATCCACGACGCGGTCAAGCGCCGGTGCTTCTATCACTGGGTGGACTACCCGGACGCGCGGCGCGAGCTCGAGATCCTGAAGAAGAAGGCGCCCAAGGCGGCGGCCGCGTTGTCGCGCGAGGTGGTGGCGTTCGTGCAGCGCCTGCGCAGCGTCGACCTGTTCAAGCTGCCGGGCGTCGCCGAAACCATCGACTGGGCCAACTGCCTGGTGGCGCTCGATCGACTCGCGCTCGACCCCGAGACCGTGAACAACACGCTCGGCGTGCTCCTCAAATACCAGGACGACATCGAGAAGATCGCCGGCGACGAGGCCGAGCGCCTGGTCGGCGAGGCGAAGAGCGCCGCCGCCACCGCCTAGATGCTGCCGCAGATCGACCCCGCGGCGGCGCGCGGCAAGCTGTCGGAGAACGTCATGCACTTCGCGCGCCTGCTGCGCGCCGCGGGTCTGCGCGTCGGCCCGGACCGCGTCATCGATTGCGTGAAAGCGCTGCAGATCGCCGGCACCCTGGGCTCATCCCACGGACGCGAGGATTGGTACTGGACCATGTCGTCGGTGCTGCTGTCGCGCGAGGAGCAGCGCCCGGTCTTCGACCAGGCGTTCCGCCTGTTCTGGCGCGACCCCAAGCTCACCGAAAAGATGATGCAGATGCTGCTGCCGAAGACCTACGGCCGCACGCCCAAGCCCGAGGAGCATCAGAGCCAGCGCCTGACCGACGCTCTGTTCGGGCAGAAAAAGCCCGAGGAGGAGCGCGACGAGCGCAAGGTCGAGCTCGACGCGCGCCTCACCTTTTCCTCGCGCGAGCTGCTGCAGCGCATGGATTTCGACACCATGTCGGCGGCCGAGCTGGCGCAGGCGAAGAAGATGATGCGCGAGCTGCGGCTGCCGCTGCCCGTGGTGCGCACGCGCCGCCAGGCGCCGCACCGGCGCGGTGCGCGCGTGCACCTGCGGGCGACGATGCGCGAAAGCCTGCGCGAAGGCGGCGACATCATCCCGCTGGTGCGCGCCAAGCCGAAGGTGGTGCACCCGCCGCTGGTGGTGCTGTGCGACATCTCCGGCTCGATGAATCCCTACGCGCGCATGTTCCTGCACTTCCTGCACGCCATCACCAACGACCGCGACCGCGTGCATACCTTCGTCTTCGGCACGCGCCTCACCAATGTCACGCGCCAGCTGCGGCACCGCGACGTCGATGTCGCCATGGCGCGCGTGGCCGACGCCATCAAGGACTGGTCGGGCGGCACGCGCATCGGCGCCTGCCTGCACGAGTTCAACTGGCGCTGGGCGCGGCGCGTCCTCGGCCAGAACGCCTGCGTGCTGCTGGTGTCGGACGGCCTCGACCGCGAGGCCGGCGCGGGCCTCGCCGAAGAGATGGAGCGCCTCGCCATGTCCAGCCGCTATCTGGTGTGGCTCAACCCGCTGCTGCGTTTCGAGCGCTTCGAAGCCAAGCCCGCGGGGGTTCGGGCCATGCTGCCGCATGTGGACTTGTTCCTGCCGGTGCATAATCTGAAAAGCCTGGTCGAGCTGGCGCATTCCCTGAGCCGGCCGCTGGCACGACCGATGGAGGCAAGCGCATGGAAATGAGCGGCGAAGAGCGCATCCCGGCGACGCAGGCTGCCACCTGGGCGGCGCTGAACGACCCGGAAATGCTCAAGGCCTGCGTGCCGGGCTGCGAGTCCATCGAGCGCGTGGCGGAGAACGAGTTCCAGGTGTTGATGGTGGCGCGGATCGGCCCGGTGAGCGCCAAGTTCAAGGGCAAGCTCGCCCTGTCGGACCTGAAGCCGCCGCATTCCTACGCCATCGCGTTCGAGGGCCAGGGCGGCGCCGCCGGCTTCGGCAAAGGCTCGGCGCAGGTGCGGCTCGCGCCCGACGGCGAGGG
>JBDTMD010000069.1:0-7569 GCA_039934435.1 Burkholderiales bacterium | reverse complement strand
GAACACCGTGGCGAGGATCACGCGCACCCACGGCAAGCGCGTCAATCCGGCCATGCGACGAAACGCCGCCGCGAGCGGCGTGGCGTCGGCCGGCTGCGCGCGCGTCTGCGGATTGCCGCGCAGCTCGAGGTACAGCAGCAGCGCCGTCACCGCATACAGCACGGTGAGCAGGTAGAACATCGCCTGCCAGCCAAAACGCTCGCCGAGAAAGCCCGACACCGTGGTGGCGAAGGCGACCCCGAGCATGTGGCCGATGAGAAAGCGCGCCAGCACCAGCTGGCGCTTTTCATAGGTCACGGCGTCGCCGATCCAGGCCATGGCGAGCGGCACGATCCCGCCCACCGTGGCGCCGGTCAGGAAGCGCGCGAAGACCAGCGTCGCGAGCGAAGGCGCCAGTGCGCAGGCGAGATTGCCCGCGGCCGAGATCGCGGTGATCAGGAACACCATGCGGTACTTGCCGATGCGGTCGGCGAGCGGCCCGTTCACCAGCTGCAGCAGGCCGTAGGCGACGGCGAAGCCGGTGATCACGGCCGCGGCGCCGCCCGGCGTGGTGCCGAACTCGCCGGCGATCAGCGGCAGCAGCGCGTCGGCCGAGCGCAGCGCGGCGGCGCTGGCGAAGGCGGCGAGCGAAAGCACGAGCACGGCGCGATCGGGCATTGTCGATTCGGGCGCAGCGCGCGCCGCGCCGCTCAGCCCGCGATGCGCGGCAGGATCGCCGCGGCGAAGCTCAGCACGAGGAAAAAGCCGAACATGTCGGTGACCGTGGTGAGGATCGGGCCCGAGGCCACCGCGGGGTCGAACTTCAGGCGCTTGAGGATCAGCGGCACGGTGCCGCCGATCGATACCGCGACCAGCGTGTTCACCGCCAGCGCGCCGCCCACCACCAGGCCGAGCCAAGGATTGCCCTTCCACAGGATGGCGGCGAGTGCCAGCAGCGCGCCGAGCACCACGCCGTTGATCAGGCCGACCCTGATCTCCTGCAGCCAGACGCGCAGCAGCTCGTACGGCTTGGTGATGCCGAGCGACAGCTCGCGGATGCTGACCGCCACCGCCTGGTTGCCGCTGCAGCCGCTCATGTCGGAGACGATCGGCAGGAACACCGCGAGCGCGATCGCCGCGGCGAGCGTCTCCTCGTAAGCAGCGATGACGCTGGCGGCGACGATGTTGAGCAGGATATTGACCGACAGCCACGACAACCGGCGCCGCGCGCGCACCAGCAGCGGCAGCGAGCGGATCTCGTCGCCGCCGACGATGCCCTGCGTCTTGCGGAAGTCATCCTCGGAGCGCGCGGCGAGCGCCTCGGCAACGTCCTCGTGGCGTACCACGCCGAGCAGTGCCTGGTGCGCGTCGACCACCGGCACCGCGGCCTCGCCCGAGCGCTCGTAGAGCCGCTCGAGCTCGTCGAGCGTGGTCTCCGCCCTGACGTGCGACGCGGGCTTGAGCAGCTGCGCGAGCAGCGTGTCGCGGCGCGCGAGCACCAGGTCGCGCAGGTCGAGCGTGCCGATCAGGCGCCCGGCGCCCGAGACGACGTACGCGTGCAGGTCCCCCGCGAGGCCCTCTTCGGTAAGCCGGTTGAGGTCCTCGATCACGTCGCGCACCGTCGCCGTGTCCGGATAGGACAGGTACTCGGTGACCATCAGGCCGCCGGCGACGTCGCGCGGGTACGGCAGCAGCTTTCTCGCCTCCGCGGCCTCCTCGGGCGGCATGCGGGCGAGGATCGCCTCGGCGTCGGCCGGGTCAAGGTTGGCGAGCACGTCGACCTGGTCGTCGCTCTGCATCTCGCTGACGATCGAGGCGGCATCCTTCACCTCGAGCTCCTCGATCAGGTCCGCGGCGTGCTCTTCGGGGATCTCCTCGATCAGGTCAGCGGCCTCCCCGGGCGACAGCGTGGTCAGCACGCGCTCGCGCTCCTCGGGCTCGAGGCGCAGCAGGGCGCGGAACGTTTCGCTCGGTCCGATCGACTCGACGTAGGACTCCAGGCCCCTGGCGTCGCCGGCCCGCGCCAGCGCGTCGAGCCGTTCCCAGTGCGGCGTCTCGATGACTTCGGTCATGACGTGTCTCCCTGCAGGCGCCCCGTGTACGATGCTGCGATTCTATCGACGCCGAGACCGGTCTGATGCCCGCACTGCCCGATCCCCATGCCCTCGCGATCATGGCGCTGACGCTGCTCGCGCTGGTGCTGTTCGCGCAGGACCGCATCGCGCTCGAGACCTCCAGCCTGATCGTGTTCATCACGCTGGTCGCGGGCTTCCAGATCTTTCCGTTCGAAGGCCCGGCCGGCACGGTGCGGCCGAGCGACCTGTTCGCCGGCTTCGGCCACGAGGCGCTGGTCGCGGTCTGCGCGCTGATGGTGCTTGGCAAGGGCATCGAATCGACGGGCGCGCTGCAGCCGGTGGCAAGAATACTGGCGCGCGTCTGGCAGATCGGGCCCGCCGTGTCGCTGCTGTTCACGATGGTGCTGGCGGCCGCGCTGAGCGCGGTGGTCAACAACACGCCGATCGTCGTCATGCTGCTGCCGATCCTGGTTGGCGTCACGCTGCGCGCCAAGGCCTCGCCCTCGGGCGTGCTGATGCCGTTCGGCCTCGCCACGGTGATCGGCGGCACGGTGACCACCATCGGCACCTCGACCAACCTGCTGGTGGTGTCGGTGGCGCGCGACATGGGCGTGCGCACCTTTGGCGTGTTCGATTTCGCGCTGCCGATGGCCTTGGTCGGCAGCGTCGGCATCGCCTATCTGTGGCTCATCGCGCCGCGCCTGCTGCCCAAGCGCGCCGCGCTGATCAGCGACAAGTCGGCGCGCCTGTTCAGCGCGGTACTCTACGTCGAGGACGACAGCAAAATCGCCGGCAAGTCGCTGCAGGAGGCGCGCAAGCTGGCGGGCGGCAACATGCGGCTGCTCGACGTGCAGCGCGGCAAGGGCGTGCTGCTGTCGCGCCTGCCGTCGCTCGTGTTCCTGCCCGGCGACCGGCTGATGGTGCGCGACACGCCCGAGCGCCTGAAGGAGCTCGAAGACCTGCTCGGCACGCCGCTGCACGACCAGGAGACGGATCCCGACGAGGCGGCAGCCAGGGAAGCGAAGGAAGCCCGCGAAGCGAAGGAAGTCAAGAAAGCCGAGGCCGAGGGCGTGGAAAAGAAGCCAGAAACCGACGAGGACGCCAAGCAGCGCCTGGTCGAGGTGGTGGTGACCCGCGACTCGCCGCTCAACGGCTCTTCGGTGCGGCGCGAGCGCTTCAGCGACGAATTCGGCCTGTTCGTGCTCGCCATCCATCGCGGCCAGTACCGCGAGGAGATCCGCCGCGGCGAGCTGGGCGACGTCGTCCTCAGCACCGGCGACGTGCTCCTGGTGCAGGGCGGCGCCGGCGACATCCGGCGGCTGAAATCGAGTCATCAGGTCCTGGTGCTCGATTCGTCGATCGACCTGCCCGACACCGAGCGCGCGGGGCTCGCGCTCGGCATCATGGCCGCGGTGATCGCCGCGGCCGCCACCGGGACGCTGCCGATCAGCGTGGCCGCGCTCATCGGCGTCGCCGTGATGATCGCCAGCCGCTGCCTCTCCTGGAAGGAAGCCGGCAAGGGTCTGAGCGCGCAGGTGATCATGATCGTGGTCACGAGCCTCGCACTCGGCACCGCGCTCACGGCGACCGGCGCGACGAGCTACATCGCCGACGTGTTCGTCGCGCTGACCTCGGGCATGTCGCCGAGCGCGATCCTCGGCGGCCTGATGCTGCTGATGGCGGTGCTCACCAACATCCTGTCGAACAACGCCGCCGGCATCATCGGCACGCCGATCGCCATCGGCATCGCCGCCAAGCTGGGCCTCGCGCCCGAGCCGTTCGTCATCGCCATCATCGCCGGGGTGAACCTCTCCTTCGCGACGCCGATGGCCTACCAGACCAACCTGCTGGTGCTGCACGCCGGCGGCTACAGTTTCTTCGACTTCGTGAAGGTCGGCGTGCCGCTCGCGGTGCTGATGTTGCTCGGCTACCTGTACGTGATCCCTCAGTTCTTCCCGTTCTGAGCGGGAGTCGACGTGGCGCGCGTCGCGACGACGACGCCGGCGACGATGGTGACGATGCCCATGGCGTGAAACGGCTGGAAGCGCTCGCCGAGGAACGCCATGGCGAGCAGCGTGCCGAACACCGGCAGCAGGTGCAGCGTGAAACCCGCAAGGTTCGCGCCGACGATGGCCACGCCGCGGTTCCAGCAGATGTAGGCGGCGATGGAGGCGAACAGCGCGATATACAGCACGCCCAGCACCGCGCCGGTGCCGGGCCAGTGCGGTGGCGCGTAAACGGCCTCGAGCGCCGCGGCCGGCGCGAGCAGTGCCACCCCGGTGAGAGAAATCAGGAACAGGAAGCCGACGCCGCCGATTTCGGGCGGGCACCGCTTGAGCAGCACCGAGTACACCCCCCACACCGGCATCGCGAGCAGGATCCAGGCGTCTCCCGCGTGCACCTCGAGCTGCAGCAGGCTGGCCGGGTCGCCGCGCGACAGGATGATCAGGATGCCGATGAACGAAAGCAGCATGCCACCGACCTGGCGCGGCGTGGAGCGCTCGCGCTCGAGCACCCACGAGCAGGCGAGGATGAACAGCGGCAGCGACGAATTGAGCAGCACGCCGTTGACGGTGGTGGTCGTCTTCAGGCCCAGGTACACCAGGCTGTGGAACAGCGCCACGCCGGTGAGCGACAGCAGGAGCAGGATGCCCCAGCGCCGGCGGATCACCGGCAGCTGCGCACGCAGCGTCGGCAGCGCGAACGGCGCGAGCACCACCGTCGCAATCGCCCAGCGCGAGAAATTCAGCGCCGCCGGCTCGAAGGCGTCGCGCAGCGCGCGACCGAGGACCCAGTTGCCCGCCCAGAACAGCATCGCCAGCGCCAGCAGTCCGAACGCCGTGACGCGCGCACGCGTCATGCGAGCTTGAACTCGCGCACGGCGAGCGCCCGCAACCGGGCCTTCTGCACCTTGCCGCTCGCGGTCATGCCGAGGGCCTCGAAGTCCTCGACAATCCTCAGGTAGCGCGGCACGCGGAAGTTGGCGCAGCGTTCCTTGGTCCAGGCGATGAGCGCGTCTGCGGTCAAAGTCTGCCCGGCCCTGAGCGATACGAAGGCGCACGGCACTTCGCCCAGGCGCGCATCGGGCACACCGACCACCTGCGCCGTCGCCACCGCGGGATGGCCGAGCAGCACCTCTTCCACTTCCGCCGGCGCCACGTTCTCGCCGCCAACGCGAAACAGATCCTTAAGCCGCCCGGCCATGCGCAGCCGCCCGCCCGCGTGCAGCTCGCCCAGATCGCCGGTGCGCAGGAAGCCGTCCGCGGTGAACGCCTGCGCCGTCGCCTCCGGGTTGTTGTAGTAGCCGCGCATCACGCTCCAGCCGCGCACCTGGATCTCGCCGTCGAGCGTGCGCAGGTCCAAACCCTCGTGCGGCGTGGCGAGGCCCTGCACGCGCAGTTCTTCCGCGTCGCGCCAGTCGCTCATGACGACGTTGGGCGAGGCTTCCGACAGGCCGTAGGCGGCGCAGATGTGCTTTGCGCCGAGCACGTCGATGATGCGGCGCATGGTCTGCGGTCCGGCCGCGGCCCAGCCGCCGCGCAGCGCGAGTCTGCGCCTCGGAAAATCCGCATGCCCCATCAGCATCTGGAAAATGGTGTCATTGCCCGAAGTCAGCGTGCAACGCTCCAGTTCCATCATGGCGAGCGCCGCGCCCGCCTCGAATGTCGGCAGCGTCACCAGGCACGCCCCATTAACGAGGCACGCCAGCGCCGAGAGCGTAGAGCCGCCGGTGTGGAAGAACGGGCGGCAATTGAAGTAGCGGTCCTGCGCCTTGACGCCGATGCGCTCGCCCGCGGCGCAGGCGTTCCGCAGCATGTTGTCGTGCGTCAGCATCACGCCCTTCGGAAAAGCGGTGGTGCCGGAGGTGAATTGGATGAGCAGGAGGTCTTGCGGCGACACGTCATCCGGAATTTCCTGGCCGCGGTCGAGCACGGCGAATTCGCGCCAGGATTTATCCCCCAGCACCACTTTGTGCTTCAGCTGCGGCAGGCGCCCCTCAATCCCGCGCAGCATCGCCGCGTAGTCGTTGTTCAGGAAGCGCGGCGCGACGAAGATCGCCTTGCAGTCGGCCTGCTTGAGGCAGAATTCGAGCTCGGCGGCCTTGAAGCGCGTGTTGACCGGAACGGTGACCACGCCGAGCAGCGCCGCGCCGTAAAAGAGCGCGAGCCAATACTCGTCGTTGCCCATCAGGATCGCAGCGTGGTCGCCCTTGCGCAGGCCCAGTCCGTGCATGGCGCACGCCACGCGTTGCGCGGATCGCAGCAGCTCGCCGTAGCACAGCCGCCGCGTCGGTGTCACGAGCGCCTCGCTGCGCTCTGGTTGCGCCGCGAGGAACTGGCCGAGCGCCTTCGGCACCCAATCGCTCACGCCTTGCCCATCCACGCGCCGGCGGCGATCTGCTCCTCGATCGCCGCGATCTCGGCTTCGAGCGCGCCCTTGGCATCGAGCATAACGCCGCGGTCGATCGTGCGCTTGGCGAGCCCGAGCGAGTGCGCCGGTGCATCGCGGATCGCGTTCGCGATTTCCGCCAGGACCGCTTCGAGCTGGTCCGCGGGTACAAGCCGCGCGACGAGCCCGTGCCGCTCGGCCTCCTCGGCCGACAGCGTGCGGCCGGTGAACATCAGGTCCTTGGCGAGGCGCTTGCCGACGATGCGCGGCAGGCGCTGTGTCGCGCCGACCGTGCCGCGGATCGCCTCGGGGACACGGAACGACGCCTGCGGCGTGGCGACGATGAAGTCGCAGGCGGCCGCGATTTCGCAGCCCGAGCCGATGGCCGGGCCTTCGACCACCGCGATCGCCGGCATCGGCAGCGCTTCCAGCGCCGCGTAAGCGGCGAATGCTTTCATGCGCCGCTCGCGCACCTGCGCCGCGCCCATGCCCTGGCGCTCCTTCAGATCGGCGCCGGCACAGAAAACGGGGCCGTTCGCCCGCACCAGGACCAGTCGGACGACGGCGTCCATGCCTTGCGCCGCGGCCAGCAGCGCCTCGCACATGGCCAGATTGAGCGCGTTGCGGCTCTCGGGTCGATTGAGCGTGATCGTCGCCACACCTTCCCGGGCGCCGTAGAGGACTGTCATATTGCCTTCGCCTGCCGCAGCTCGGCGATGCGCTCGTCCGAGTAACCGAGGCGCTCCTTCAGGATCGACTCCGTGTGCTCGCCGAGCGCCGGCGGGCGGCCGATCGCCGGGTCGTCCCAGCCGAGGAATTTGTAGGGCAGCGCCAGCGCCTTGAATTCGCCCACGCCCGGGTAGTCGAAGCTGCCGACCAGCTTTCGCGCGCGTACGTGCGCGTCGGCGAGGACTTCGGCGACGTCGTTCACCGGCCCGACCGGCACGTCGGCGGCGTCGAGCTTCGCGATCAGCTCGGCGCGCGTGAGCCTGGCGATGGCTTGCGTCATCTGCGCCATGACTGCGTCGCGCCGCGCGACGCGCGCCGCGTTGTTGAGAAAAATGGGGTCTGTCCCCATTTGCAGCGCTTCGCACAGCGCTTGCCAGTGCTGGTCGCCGGCGGTGAT
>JBDTMD010000068.1:0-7577 GCA_039934435.1 Burkholderiales bacterium | reverse complement strand
GGCTCGATCGCCGTCGCCGCACTGGCCAAGCTCGGCTACGCCGTCACCGCGCTGACCGGCAAGGAGGGCGAGTCGGGCTGGCTGCGGCAGCTGGGAGCGAAGGACATCCTGCTGCGCCAGAGCCTGGATCTCGCCAAGATCCGGCCGCTCGACAAGGCGACCTGGGCGGGCGCGGTCGACAACCTCGGCGGCGAAGTGCTCGCCTGGATGGCGAGCACGATGAAGTTCAACGGCGTCATCGCCGCCATCGGCCTCGCCGCCAGCCCGAGCCTGAGCACCACCGTGCTGCCGTTCATCCTGCGCGGCGTCAGCCTGCTCGGCATCAACTCCACCGACTGCCCGACGCCGGAGCTCGAGCGCGAGGTATGGCAGCGGCTCGCCACCGACATGCGCCCGCCAATGCTGAAAGACATGGCGCGCACGGTGCCGTTCGCCGATCTGCCGAAGGTGTTCGACGATTTCATCAACGCCAGGGTGTCGCGGCGCGTGGTCATCGACATGGCGGCCTGAGCACCATGGCGTCGAAGCCCGGCGCGGGACGACCTCGGGTGCTGATCATCGACGACTCCAAGTTCGTGCGCACCACGTTCCGGCGCATCCTGGAGTCGAGCCTCGAGGTGCGCGAGGAAGCCGACGGCGAGGCCGGGTGGAAGGCGATCGCCAGCGATCCGTCCGTGCAGCTCGTGTTCTGCGACATCTCGATGCCGCGCATGGACGGCTTCGGCGTGCTCGGGCAAATCCGCGGCGCGAAGGAGGAACGCATCCGGCTCCTGCCGGTGATCATCATTTCCGGCGACGAGGACGAAGCGACGCGCAAGCGCGTGCGCGATTGCGGCGCCACCGATTTCATTTCCAAGAATGCCGACGCCACCGAGGTGCTGTCGCGCATCGACACGCAGTTGCGCCTGATCCGGGCGAAGCAGGATGCCAGCGACAGCCGCAAGGCGGTCGCCGAAAGCGCGACGCACGATCCCCTGACCGGCGCGTTTACGCTGCACTACCTGCTTACCGAGGCGCGCAAGCATTACGCCTATGCGCGGCGCCATGGCAGCCTGCTGTCCGTGGTCACGTTGCGGATCGATTCGCACCGCCGCATCGCCGGCCAGGTGGGCAGGGAAGTCGCCGACCAGGTGCTGGCGAAGATCGCGAATGCGATCCAGGCCGGACTGCGCGCCGAGGATTCGATGGGCCGGTCGGGTGATGACATGTTCACGGTGCTCCTCGCCGGCACCTCGGGACAGCAGGCTGGCGCGTTCGCGCGGCGCCTGCACCAGCAGCTCGGCAAGGCGCAGATCAACTACCAGGGTCAGCCGCTCAGAATCGAAGCGAGCATCGGTCTAGCCGCGCTCGGCGCCGACACCGTGTCCGCGGTCGAAGAGCTGCTGCGACTCGCCTCGAGCCGATTGGGACAGGCCATGGCGGGCGCGGCCCAGTCCGCGGCGGGCCCGGCGCCAGCGGGCGGCCTGCCGCCGGAGGTCGAGCGCGCGCTGCAGGTCCTGGAACGCGTACCCGCCGATCGGATGGGCGACGCGGCGGTCGAGGTACTGCGCCGCCTGGCGCCGCTGCTGCAGGCGGCGTGCAAGCGGCTGCGGGTGGACGCGCCCGCCGAAGTCATCGTCAAAGCATTGCAGCGCGCCAAATAGCGTTGAGGAGACCGACCGTGTCCTACCGCGAATTCCACAGACGATCCATCACCGACCGCGAGGGGTTCTGGCGTCAGGAAAGCAAACTCATCCACTGGCAGCGGCCCTTCAGCCAGGTGCTCGACTATTCGCGCCCGCCGTTCGCGAAGTGGTTCGTCGGCGGCGAAACCAATCTGTGCCACAACGCGCTCGACCGCCACCTCGCGGCGCGCGGCGATCAAAAGGCGCTGGTATGGATCTCGACAGAAGTGAACGCGGAAAAGTCCTATACCTACCGCGAACTGCACGCGGAGGTGAACCGGGTGGCGGCCATGATGCAGGCGCTGGGCGTGAAGCGCGGCGATCGCGTCATCATCTACATGCCGATGATTCCGGAGGCGTGCTTCGCGATCCTCGCCTGCGCGCGCATCGGCGCCATCCATTCGGTGGTCTTCGGCGGCTTTGCCGCGGCCAGCCTCGCCGCGCGCATCGACGACGCCCGGCCGTCGCTGATGATTACCGCCGACGGCGGCAGCCGCATGGGCAAGCCGGTGCTCTACAAGGCGCTGGTCGACGAAGCGCTCAAGCTCGCCAAGCACCCGCCGCCGAAGGTCTTGCTGTTCCGGCGCGGCCTGGACGCGAAGCTGCCGATCACCGCGGGGCGCGACGTCGACTGGCAGGAGCTCGCCGCAAAGCACGCGGGCGCCCAGGTGCCCTGCGCCTGGCTGGAATCCAACGAACCTTCCTACATCCTCTACACCTCCGGCACGACGGGCAAGCCCAAGGGCGTGCAGCGCGACGTCGGCGGCTACGCCGTGGCGCTGGCGTCATCCATGGACCGCATCTTCTGCGGCGCCCCCGGCGAGACCATGTTCACGACCTCGGACATCGGCTGGGTGGTGGGGCACTCCTACATCATCTACGCACCGCTGCTCGCCGGCATGACCACCATCCTGTACGAGGGCGTGCCGGTGCGGCCCGACGCCGGCGTGTGGTGGAAAATCGCGCAGGAGCATAAGGTGGCGGTGATGTTCTCGGCGCCGACCGCGATCCGCGTGCTGAAAAAGCACGACGCCGCGCTCCTGAAGAAGTACGACCTCTCGTCGCTCAAGCACCTGTTCCTCGCCGGCGAGCCGCTGGATGAGCCGACACACCGCTGGATCTCCGAGGCGCTCGGACGACCGGTGATCGACCACTACTGGCAGACCGAGACCGGCTGGCCGCTGCTCTCGGCGCATCCCGGCGTCGAGCAGACGCCCCTGAAAATGGGCTCGCCGAGCTTCCCCGTGTACGGCTACGACGTGCGCCTGCTGCACGAAACGACCGGCAAACCCGTCGTCGACGGCGAGAAGGGCGTGGTGACGATCAAGCCGCCGCTGCCGCCGGGCTGCATGAGCACCGTGTGGGGCGACGACGAGCGCTTCGTGCAAACGTACTTCACCGATTTCAAGGACCAGCTGGTCTACTCGACATTCGACTGGGGTATCCGCGATAAGGACGGCTATTACTTCATCCTCGGCCGTACCGACGACGTCATCAACGTCGCCGGGCATCGCCTGGGCACGCGCGAGATCGAGGAGGCAGTGAACATGCACGCCGCGATCGCCGAATGCGCGGTCGTGGGGGTCGCCGACCCGCTCAAGGGCCAGCTGCCGATGGCCTTTGCCGTGGTGAAGGATCCGGCGAGCATCGCCACGAGCGAGGCGCGCATGAAGCTGGAAGGTGAGGTCATGCAGACCGTAGACAAGCAGCTCGGCGCCATCGGCCGGCCCGGGCGCGTGTTCTTCGTCACGCTGCTGCCGAAAACGCGTTCGGGCAAAGTGCTGCGGCGCTCGATCCAGGCGCTTGCCGAGAAGCGCGATCCCGGCGACCTGACGACCATCGAGGATCCGGCCGCGCTCGAGCAGATCCGGCAGGCGCTGCGGTAAGTCTAGGGCGCGGCGACCACTTTCGCCGCGATCAGCGAGTCGATCTGCGGCGGCGCATAACCCAGCCCCGTCAGCAACTCGCGCGCGTTTTCCGACAGCTTGGGCGGCTGGCTGCGCAGCTTGAGGCGCTTGCCGCCGAGTTCCAGCGGCAGGCCGGGCACCTTGAAGCTCGTCCCGCGCGGATCGCGCGTTTCCACCATGCCGCCCGCATTCAGGTGCGGGTCGTCGAACAGGTCGCGCGGGCGCGTGATCGGCGCGAACGGCAGGCCGATGGCCTCGAGCTTCTGCGACAGCCCGGCCTTCGAGTGGTGCACGAGAATTTCCTGCAGTTTCGGCAGCAGCCACTCGCGCGCCGCGACGCGCTGGCCGTTGGTCTTGAGGCGCGCATCGGCGGCGAGCGCCGCGGCGCCAAACTCGCGGCAGAACACTTCCCATTGCGTGTCGGTGACCACGCCGACGAACAGGCGGTCGCCGTCCTGCGTCTTGAAGATGTCGTACACGCCCCAGGCGGGCTTCTTCGTCGCCATCGGCGGCGGCTCCTCGCCGGTGATGGCGAGCTGCGCCATATGCTGCGCGACCAGAAACGCGGTGTTTTCATACAGCGCGCTGCGCACCAGCTTGCCTTTGCCGGTCTTCTCGCGCTCGCGCAGCGCGGCAAGGATGCCGATGGCGGCAAACATGCCGCCCATGATGTCGTTCACCGACGAGCCGACGCGCAGCGGCCGGTCCGGGAGCCCGGTCATGTAGGCGAGGCCGCCCATCATCTGCACGACTTCGTCCAGCGCCGGACGGTGCTCGTAGGGTCCGGAAAGAAACCCTTTCATCGTGCAGTAGACCAGGCGCGGATTGCGCTTCGACAATTCCTCGAAACCGAAGCCCATCTTCTCCAGCGCGCCCGGCCGGAAGTTCTCCGTCATGGCGTCCGCGCTGTCGATCAGCTTGAGGGCGATCTCCCTGCCTTCGGCTTTCTTCAAATCCAGGGCGAGGCTCTTCTTGTTGCGGTTGAACATCGGATAGAAGCCCGCGCCCGCGCCCATCAGCCGGCGCGTGTTATCGCCTTCGAGCGGCTCCACCTTGATCACTTCGGCGCCGAGGTCCGCGAGCACCAGCCCGCAACTCGGACCCATCACCATGTGCGCGAACTCGACGACGCGCACGCCCTCAAGCGGCAGCACGAAATCCTTTGGGCAGGCCGGCCAGCGCCATGTGGCCGTAGAGCGGCTCGTCAGGCACGCCGCTCACCATGATCTTCCTCGCGGCAAGGAGCTTGTCGAAATCGATGCCGGTGGTGACGCCCATGCTCTCGAACATGAACACCAGGTCCTCGGTAATCACGTTGCCGCTCGCACCGGGGGCGAACGGGCAGCCGCCCAAGCCCCCCATCGAGGAATCGAAGGCGCGTACGCCTTCCTCATAGGCGGCGAGGGCGTTGGCGAGGCCGAGGCCGCGCGTGTTGTGAAAGTGCGCGGCTTCCAGCTTGTCGCCGATCTCCTGCTTCACGCGCTTGAAGATGCGGCGCACCTGCGCCGGGTTGGCGTAGCCGACGGTGTCGGCGAGCGCTACGCCTTCGCAGAACTCAGCCAGGGCGACGGCCAGCCGCACGACCTCGTCCTCCGGAACGTTGCCCTGCATCGTGCAGCCGAACGCAGTGGAGACGGCGCCCTCGATCTCCGGGCTTTTGCCGTTGCGCATCGACGCGGCCTTGCGCACCTCTTCGACCATCTGGTCGGGCGTCATGCGCACGTTGGAGACGCTGTGCTGGTGCGAAGCAGAGACAGGAAAGGTGATCTTGTGCGCCCCGGCATCGCGCGCGCGCTCGAAGCCTTTGACGTTCGGGGCAAGGGCGACGACCTTCAGTCCGGGAATCGTCAGCGCGTGCTTCACGATGTCGCCCGTGTCGGCCATCGCCGGGATGAGCTTCGGCGGGACAAAGGAGCCGACTTCGATTTCGTTGAGGCCTGCCGCGGCGAGGGCGCTGATCCAGGCCTTTTTCGTCTCGGTGGGCATGAGTTGCTTGGCGTTCTGCAGCCCGTCGCGCGGGCCGACTTCGCAGATCTGGACTTGGCGCATGGGGACCTCGAGGTTATCCGGTGACTGCCAGGACTTCCGTTACGAAACCGCATTCTATGTCGCTTGAGCGGGCGGGATAAGGCCCGGGTTGCGGACGAACGCGGCGTAGAATCGACCCTTTCGCGGAGCAATGCCCGAGTGACCGAAGGCATCAACGTCCTCGTCGTCGACGACCACCCGATGGTGCTGGAGTATCTGCGCGCCGCCGTGCTGCGGGCGCTGCCAGGGGCCGGCGTGCGTACCGCGGAGTCGCTTGCCGGCGCCCTCGAAGAAGCGGGCCGGTACGCCTTTGGCCTCGTCCTGCTCGACCTCGGGCTGCCGGGCTGCGCCGGCATCGACTCGGTGCTCCGGTTTCGCGATGCGCACCCAACGGTGCCGGTGCTCGTCGTGTCAGCAAACAGCGATTCCGGGTCGATCAGGGCCGCGCTCGCCGCCGGCGTGGCGGGATTTGTGCCGAAGAGCGCGAGCGTGCCGGTACTGCTGAACGCTCTGCGCCTCGTGGCGGAGGGCGGGCGCTATGTCCCGCCGGAGATTCTGAGCGAGCTCGAGCCGGGACAGGCCGGCGCCGCGGTTTCGCCGGAGGGCCGGCTCACGAATCGGCAACGCGAAGTCCTCGCGCACACGCTGACGGGCCAGAGCAACGCGCAGATCGCAAAGGCGCTGGACATCGAGAAGACCACCGTGAGGCAGCATGCCCACGCCGTGTACAGCGCTTTCGGGGTGTCCACCAGGGCCGAACTCATGGCTGCGGCAAGGCCGCGCAAGGCCGGCAGCGGCTAGCGCCGTCGTTCTAGAACGCCCGTAGGATGGCAAGAACGCACATTCGGGCTACGTTTCCCTTCACAAGGGGAGCGTTGCCATTCAACTCGCGGCGGAGATCGCGGAAGGGCACTTCGGCTGGCTGGTCGGCAGCCTGTGCCAGCTCAATCGCATTCCGTTTGATCTCGCGCTGCTCCTGCAGAAGTTTCCCGCGCCGCATTCGATCCGGCAGCTGATCGAGGCGCTGCGCGCGTTCGGCTTCAAGACGGGCGAAGGCAGGATCGCCAAGGCGGCGTACCCCTGCGTGGGGTTTCTCTCGGGCGATGCGCCGAAGCCCGCGCTGCTGGTGAAGCGCGACGCCGAGCGCCTGCTCTACTTCGTCGCCGGGGACCAGGCGCCGCAGACGGCGCCGGTGGCGTCGTTGAAGGAAACGTTTACGGGCGACGTGCTCCTTGTGCGGCACGAGTCCGCGCAGGCGCCCGAGGGCGATGGCGCGCCGGCGGCCTCCAAGTTCGGCTTTCGCTGGTTCTGGACGGAGATGCTCAAGCATCGGCGCATCTGGCGCGACGTGCTGCTCGCGTCCTTCTTCATCCAGCTGATCGGCCTCACCACGCCGATCGGCACCCAGGTGGTGATCGACAAAGTTGTGGTTCATCAGACAGATAGCACGCTCATCGCGATCGCGGTGGGCCTCGGGATGTTCCTTCTGTTCAGCGCCGGGATGAGCTGGCTGCGCCAGTACTTCGTGCTGCACACGGGTAATCGGGTGGACG
The DNA here is from genome assembly GCA_039934435.1 of Burkholderiales bacterium. Classification (GTDB taxonomy): domain Bacteria; phylum Pseudomonadota; class Gammaproteobacteria; order Burkholderiales; family SG8-39; genus JAABQT01. The sequence continues at coordinate 425 of JBDTMD010000068.1, read as the reverse complement.
CGGTGCTGGGGAGCCAGGTGTTCCGGCACCTTTTCCGGCTGCACCTTCCCTACTTCGAACACCGGCCTACGGGAACGATCGTCGCGCGCATCCACGCGGTAGAGACGGTGAGAGAGTTCATGGCCGGGGCGGCGGTGTCGGTGATCCTCGATTTTCCGTTTCTGCTCATCTTCGCAGCCGTCATGTTCGCCTACAGCTGGCAGCTCACGCTGATCGCGCTGGGGATCTTGTTCGTGGTGGCGGGGTTGTCGGTTGCGGTAACGCCGCTGCTACGCGCGCGCTTGAATCGCCAGTTCCTGCTCGGGGCGCGGAACCAGGCGTTTCTTACGGAGTACGTGGCGGGGATGGAGACCGTGAAGTCCCTGCAGATGGAGCCGCGGCTGGAGGGCCGGTACGACGACATGCTCGCCTCGTACGTCTCGGCG
>JBDTMD010000067.1:0-7588 GCA_039934435.1 Burkholderiales bacterium | reverse complement strand
CAACGGCGTCCGACCGCCGCGGAACTCAAGCCGCTCGAGGACGCCACGCGCGACATGAAGCGCGCACTCAAAGCCGACGATCTCGACGCGTGGGCGACCGCCGACGAACGGTTCCACCAGGGGCTCGTCGAACTCGCCGGCAACCGCACGCTGATGGAAGCCGTCCAGCGCGTCGGCGACCGCGTGCATCGCGCGCGCATGTTCACCCTGCGGCTGCGGCCGAAGCCGGTACGCAGCACGCAGGAACACACCGCCCTCCTCGACCGCATCCGCGCCGGCGACGCCGCGGGCGCCGTCGCCGTCAATCGCGCACATCGGGAACGCGCCAGCCGCGAACTCATCGCCATCTTCGAGCGCTATCGCTTGAACCACATGTAACCAAGGACTCACCGCGTGAAAGAAACCTTCGAGATTTGCGTGCTTCCCGGCGACGGCATCGGCGTCGACGTCATCGATGCGACGCTGCCGTTGCTCGACAAGCTCCAGCATGACGGCGGCTTCGCACTGCGCTTTGTCACCCACCCGGCGGGCGCGCTCCACTACAAGGCAACGGGCGAAGCGCTGCCGGCCGCGACGCTCGCCGCCGCGCGCGCCGCCGACGCGATCCTGTTCGGCGCCATGGGCTGGCCCGAGATCCGCTATCCCGACGGCACCGAGATTGCGCCGCAGCTCGATCTGCGCTTCAAGCTCGAGCTCTATGCCGGCGTGCGTCCGGCGCGCGCGGTGCCGGGAATCCCGCTGCCGCTCGCTGATCCGCGCGCGGCGTCGCTGGACCTGGTGCTGGTGCGCGAGTCGACCGAAGGCCTGTTCGCCTCGCGCGGCAAGGGCACGCTCGAGGCCGATCGCGAGGCGCGCGACACCATGGTGATCACGCGCCGTGGCTCGGAGCGCGTGCACGAGTTCGCGTTCCGCCTCGCAGAGCGGCGCAAAGCGCGCGGCCGGCCCGGGCGCGTCACCTGTGTCGACAAGGCGAACGTGTTCGTGTCGATGGCGTTCTTTCGCAAGATCTTCGACGAGGTGGCCGCGCGCCATCCCGGCATCGAAGCGCGCAGCCACTATGTCGACGCCACCGCGCTCGACCTCGTGCGCCGGCCGTGGGACTTCGACGTCATGGTGACCGAGAACATGTTCGGCGACATCCTCTCGGACCAGATCGCGGCGCTGATCGGCGGCATGGGCATGGCGCCCTCGGGCGACTTCGGCGACGAGCATGGCCTGTTCCAGCCCTGCCACGGCACGGCGCCCGACATCGCCGGCCAGGGCAAGGCGAACCCCACGGCAACTTTCCTTTCGGCGGCGATGATGCTCGACTGGCTCGCCGAGCGTTCGGGCCGCAAGGCGCTGGCCGATGCCGCGGCGCGCATCGACAAGGCGGTGGATGCGTCTTTCGCCCCCGGGCGCCTCAAGCCTTTCGAGTTCGGCGGCAAGGACGGCACGCAGGCGATCCGCGACGCGGTGCTCTCGAACCTCTAGCCATGAAGACGCTACGAGTGGCGGTGGCCGGCGCGGGCTATTTCTGCCAGTTCCAGCTCGACGGCTGGCGCCGCATCCCCGGCGTCGAGCTGGTCGGCATCTGCAACCGCGACGAGGCGAAAGCCAAGTCGCTGGCGGAGCGATTTGGCGTGCCGCGCGTGTTTGGCGACCTGGCGCCGATGCTGGACCAGACCGCGCCGGACCTCGTCGACATCGTCACGCCGCCCGTCACGCACCGCGCCTATGTCGAGGAAACCGCCCGCCGGCGCCTCACGACGATCTGCCAGAAGCCGTTCGGCCGCACGCATGCCGAGGCGCGTGCGCTGGTCGATGTCGCCAGGCGCGCCGGCATCGCGCTGGCGGTGCACGAGAACTTCCGCTTCATGCCGCACTTTCGCGAAATGAAGCGCGTGCTGGAGGCCGGACAGGTCGGCGCGCTGCACTCGATTGCCTTTCGCCTGCGCCCGGGCGACGGCCAGGGGCCCGAGGCCTATCTCGCGCGCCAGGGCTACTTCCAGAAAATGCCGCGCTTCCTCGTGTTCGAGACCGCGATCCACTTGATCGACACTTTCCGCTATCTCGCGGGCGAGGTGAGCGCGGTCACCGCGCGCCTGCGCCGCGTCAACCCGGCGATCGCGGGCGAGGACGCGGGCTACATCATCTTCGAGTTCGTGAGCGGCGCCACGGGCCTGTTCGACGGCAACCGCCTGAACGACCATGTGGCCGAGAATTCGCGGCGCACGATGGGCGAATGCTGGCTGGAGGGCGCGGCGGGCGTGCTGCGCCTGGATGGCGATGCGCGCCTGTGGTGGAAGCCGCAGCGGCAGCCCGAGGCCGAGCACCGCTACGACCGCGGCCCCGACGACACCTTCGGCGGCGGCGCCTGCGACGCGCTTCAGGCGCACGTCGTGCGCCACCTGCGCGAGGGTGCGCCGCTCGAGAACAGCGGCGCCGACTATCTTGCCAATATGCGCATCATGGAAGCGGTGTACGTCTCGCATGCCGACGGGCGGCGTATCGAAATCGCCGCCTTCGCGCCGGGGGAATTGCGCTAGATTGCGGGCATGCTCCTCGGCTGCATCGCGGACGACCTGACCGGCGCCACCGACCTTGGCGTGACGCTTGCGCGCGAGGGCCTGTCGGTGGTGCAGGTGAACGGCGTGCCCGACGCGAAGCTCGCCGCGCCGGACGCCGACGCCGTGGTGGTGGCGCTGAAGTCGCGCACCCACCCGCCTGGGGAGGCCGTCGAGTGGTCGCTGCAGGCGCTCGCCTGGCTGCGCGGCGCGATGGCGAGCCACATCTACTTCAAGGTCTGCTCCACGTTCGATTCGACGCCGCGCGGCAACATCGGCCCGGTGGCCGACGCGCTGCTTGCGGCGCTCGGCCGGGAATTCGCGCTCGCCACGCCGGCCTACCCGCGCAACCAGCGCACCGTATATCTGGGCAACCTCTTCGTTGGCGCCGTGCCGCTAGCCGAATCGGGCATGCGCAACCACCCGCTTACGCCGATGACCGACTCGAATCTGGTACGCGTGATGGGCGCGCAGACCAAGGGCCGCGTCGGACTGGTGGATTTCGCGGCGGTGGAGGCGGGCGCCGCTGCGGTGCAGGCGCGCTGCGAGGCGCTGCGCGCCGACGGCCATCGCTACGCGATCGTCGACGCCATTCGCGACGAGCACCTCTTCGCTGCGGGCGAGGCCTGTGTTGGCATGAAGCTCTCGATCGGCGGCGCCGGCCTTGCCATGGGCATCGCGCGCGCACTGGCGAAAGGCGCGAGGAAATCTGCGGGTACCGCGCTGCCGAAAGTCGACGGCGCGGCGGCAATCCTCTCCGGCAGCTGCTCCGAGGCGACGCTCGCGCAGGTGGAAGCCGCGCGCGCGAAGTTTCCGTCGCTGCATCTCGATCCGGTGCGGCTCGACGTCGACGCGGCGCTTGCGTGGGCGAAGCCGAAGCTCGGTGCCGGGCCGGTGCTCATTTATACGTCTGCACCGCCCGCGGCGCGCGCCGAAGGCCGCGCGGATGCGATCGAGCAGGCGTTTCGCGCGCTCGCCAAGGGTCTCGCAGCGGCGGGTGTGCGCCGGTTCGTCGTCGCCGGCGGCGAAACCTCGGGCGCGGTGGCCGAGGCGCTGGGCGTCAAGGCGCTCGCCATCGGGCCGGAGATTGCGCCGGGCGTGCCCTGGACCGCGTCGCTCGGCCGCGAGCCGATGCTGCTCGCGCTCAAGTCCGGCAACTTCGGCGGACCGGATTTCTTTTCGAAGGCCTTCGAGGTGCTCGCGTGACCGAGAACCAGCTGCGCGAGCAGCTCGTCCTGTTCGGGCAGTCGCTGTACGCGCGCGGCTATGCGCACGGCAGCTCCGGAAATCTCTCGGTGCGCCTGCCCGACGGTCTGCTGGTGACGCCAACCAATTCGTGCCTGGGGCGGCTCGATCCGGCGAAGATCTCCAGGCTCGACAAGGCGGGCAACCACGTCGCGGGCGACAAGCCCTCCAAGGAAGGCTTCCTCCATCTGGCGATGTACGAAGAGCGCGCGAGCGCGCAGGGCATCGTGCACCTGCATTGCACGCACTGCGTGGCGGTGTCCTGCCTGCGCCACGCTGACACCACGAACGTGCTGCCGCCGTTGACTGCGTACTACGTAATGCGCATCGGGAAATTGCCGCTCGTGCCGTATTACCGGCCGGGCGACCGGGCACTCGCCGAGGCGGTGCGCGAGAAGGCGAAGCAGCACCACGCGGTGCTGCTCGCCAACCACGGGCCGGTGGTGGCCGGCAAGTCGCTCGAGGACGCGGTGTACAACGCCGAAGAGATGGAAGAGACCGCGAAGCTGCACCTCCTGCTCGCCGGGCGCGACACGCAGGCGCTGGATGCGGCGCAGGTCGCCGACCTCGAAGCGCATTTCCCCAGCTGAGATGCGGCCAAGCTTCGTCTTCATCCTCGCCGACGACCTCGGCTACGCCGACCTCGGCTGCTACGGCGCGCGCTCGAACTGCTCGCCGGTGCTCGACCGCATGGCCGGCGACGGCCTGCGCTTCACCGAGGGCTACGCCAATTCGTCGGTGTGCTCGCCGACGCGCTTCGCGCTCGCCACCGGGCGCTGGCAGCATCGCCTGCGCGGCGGCGCCGACGAGCCGATCTCGGGCAAGAAGCGCGGCGACCCGGTGCTCGGCCTGCCGGCCTCGCACCCGACGCTCGCCTCGCTGCTGCGCGACGCGGGCTACGCCACGGCGCTGGTCGGCAAATGGCACCTCGGCTATCCACCGAACTTCCATCCGCTGAAGAGCGGCTACCAGGAGTTCTTCGGCTCGCTTTCGGGCGGCTTCGACTACTTCACGCATTGCGACACCGCCGGCGTGCATGACCTTTGGGACGGCGAGAAGGAGATCCACCGCCAGGGCTACATGACCGATCTCCTTTCCGGGCGCGCGGTCGAGTACGTGAGCCAAAAACGGAAAGAACCATTCCTGCTGTCGCTGCACTACAGCGCGCCGCACTGGCCGTGGGAGACGCGCGCCGATGAAGCCGAGGCGAGGCGCATTGAGAAGATCTGGCATACCGACGGCGGCTCACTCGCCGTATACCAGAAGATGATCCACCACATGGACGAAGGCATCGGCCAAGTGCTCGCCGCGCTGCCCGACCCGCAGAACACGATCGTGGTTTTCACCAGCGACAACGGCGGCGAGCGTTTTTCCGACACCTGGCCGCTGGTCGGGAAAAAGATGGACCTGCTCGAAGGCGGCATCCGCGTGCCGTACATCGTGCGCTGGCCCGCGCGCGTGAAGGCGGGCGGCGTCACCGCGCAGCACACCATCACCATGGATTGGGTGGCGACATTCCTCGAAGCGGCGGGTGTGAAGCCGCACGCCGACTATCCGCTCGATGGCCTGAACCTCATCAACGTACTGGAGAAGCCGGGTGCGCCGATTGCGCGCGACCTGTTCTGGCGCATGAAGTACCGCGGCCAGCGCGCGGTGCGCTCGGGCGACTGGAAGTACTTTGCCAGCGAGGACGGCGAGTTTCTGTTCAACCTCGCCGTGGATTCCCGAGAGCGCGCCAATTACGCGAAACGCGAGCCCGCGCGCCTCGCTGCGCTGTGGGCGAAATACGAGGCGTGGGAGAAGTCGATTCCTCCAATTCCCCCGGATGCGGCGTTCAATATTCCATACACGCGCGCCGAGCTGGCGCATACCGGCGGCACCACTTGAGCCGCCGCGCCTACCGCATCCTGCCCACCGAGGCGCGGACCTTCCACCCGCGGCTCATGGGCACGCGCGGCGCGGTGGCCTCGAACAGCAATCTGTCGGCGAACGCCGGCGCGGACATGCTAAAGGCGGGCGGGAACGCCATCGATGCGGCGGTGGCAGCGAGTTTCGTCGAAGGGCTGGTCAATCCGCAGATGCACACCCTCGGCGGCGAGTGTCCGCTGCTCGTGCGGCTCGCTGGCGAATCGAAAGTGATCGCGGTGAACGGCAACATGGCGGCGCCGGCGAAAGCCACGCCCGAGGCGTTCCGCGCGCGCGGGCTCGCCGACATTCCGGACACCGGCATTCTCGCCGCGGGTGTGCCGGCCGCGTTCGGTGCGCTTGTGACGGCGCTGCGCAACTGGGGCACGCTGCCGCTCGCCGCCGTGCTCGCGCCCGCGCTCGAGCTGGCGAAGGACGGCTTTCCGGTGTCCGAGGGTCTGCGCAACCAGCACAAGTACGGCATTGCGCCGATGCAGAAACGCTTCGCCGAGGAATGGCCGGGGAGCGCGAAGCTCTACCTGCCGGTGCCCGAAGTGGGAACGCTGTTCCGCAATCCGGCGCTCGCGCGCACTTTGGCGTACCTCGCCGCCGAGAAGGATCCGTTGAAGGCGTTCTACCAGGGCGACGTCGCTGCCGAGATCGCGAAGTTCTCGAAGGCGCACGGCGGCTTTCTCGCGCGCGAGGATCTGGCCGCGTTCGAAACGAAAATCGAAGCACCGGCGTCGCTGCGCGTCGGCGATACCGAGCTGTTCAAGACCGGCTTCTGGTCGCAGGGTCCCGCGGAGCTGCAGACGCTCGCGCTGATGCAGCAGTTCGATCTGCAGAAAATCGGTTTCGGCACGCCCGACTATTGTCACTTGCTGGTGGAAGCGATCAAGCTCGCGTACGCCGACCGCGAGCAGTACTACGGCGACCCGGCGATGACGAAGGTACCTGCGGCGACACTGCTGTCGCCCGAGTACGCGAAGAAGCGCGCGGCGCTGATCGACATGCAGCGCGCGAACCTGGAACTGCGCCCGGGCGATGCGTGGAAGAACTCGGTGCTCCTGCCCGCGCAACATCGGCTGACGCCGAAGGATTGGGGCCCGGGCACGGTGCACGTCGACGCGGTGGACGCGAAGGGCAATATGGCCTCCTTCACGCCGAGCGGCGCCTGGATCTCCTCGGCGGAAGTGATCGAGGCGCTCGGCTTTCCGCTCTCGGTGCGAATGATGACCTTCTACCTCGCACCGGCGCACCATCCCAACGTGGTCGCGCCCGGCAAGCGCCCGCGCACCACGCTCACGCCGTCGATGGCGTTCCGCAACGGCAAGCCCTGGATGGCGTTCGGCACCATGGGCGGCGACAACCAGGGCCAGTGGCTGCTGCAGTTTTACCTGTGCCGCGCGGCGTTCGGCATGTCGATCCCCGAGGCGATCGAGGCGCCGCGCCTGTCCTCGGAACACACGCCGGGCTTTTTCGCCCCGCATGCGAGCGAGCCGAACCGCGTGCGTATCGAGCCGCGCTTTGGCGATACGGTGCTGGACGCGCTGCGCCGGCGCGGCCATGATCTGGACTTGGCGCCCGACTGGACCGAAGGTTTCGTGTCCTGCGCGGCGTTCGATGCGGACACTGGCCTGATCGAGGCCGGCTGCGATCCGCGCGGCTCAAAGTCCGAATGTTTCCCCGCGTTCGCGACGGCGTGGTGATTCCGGGAAAGGAAGACTGATGTCTACGGTTCTAGGCAGCGGCGAGCATTGCTACCGCGTGGTGGAGAACTGGGCCAAGCTGCCCGACGGCTGGCAGTTCAAGGACGTGGCGGCTGTCGCCTGCGACCGCAAGGACCAGGTCTACGTCTTCAACCGCGGCGAGCACCCGATGATGGTGTTCGA
>JBDTMD010000066.1:0-7638 GCA_039934435.1 Burkholderiales bacterium | reverse complement strand
GGCCGGCGCATCGACCTGGACTACATGGCGCAGGCTGTAGAGATCTCGAAGGCCGTGGGTGCTCCGGTGAAACTGGTGTGGACGCGCGAAGACGACATGACGCACGACTTCTACCGCCCCGCCAGCCGCACCGAAATGTCGGGCGGCCTGGACGCGGGCGGGAAGCCGACCGCCCTGAGCCTGAAGATGAGCTCGCCGTCGGTCACCGCGCGGCTGTTCCCGCCAGTCGTCAAGGATGGCGTCGATCCTTTCATGGCGGAAGCAATCCTTGTTCCCTACGACATTCCGAACCAGTCGGTCGGCACCGTGATCCACGACACCGGCGTCAGGGTCGGCTACCACCGATCGGTGTCGCACACCCTGAATGCGTTCGCCAATGAGTCGTTCATCGACGAAATGGCGGCGGCGGCGGGCCAGGATCCCTACCAGTTCCGCCGTGGCTTGCTGGAGAGCAAGCCGCGGTTCAGGCACGTGCTGGATCTGGCGGCGCGCAAGGCGGGCTGGGGCAAGCCGCTGCCCAAGGGCCGCGCGCGCGGCATCGCGCTGATGGAAGGCTACGACACCTACATGGCGCAGGTGGCGGAGGTGTCGGTGAAGGATGGGCGCCCGGTCGTGCATCGCGTGGTCATCGCGGTGGATCTGGGCCGCATGGTCAATCCGAACATCGTCCGCCAGCAGCTCGAAGGCAACATCGTTTTCGGCCTGCAGGCAGCGCTGTACGGCGAAATCACGCTCAAGGACGGTCGCGTGCAGCAGACCAACTTCCACCAGTTCCTGCTGCCGCGCATCCCGGAAACGCCGAAGATCGAGATGCACATCGTCGACAGCCGCGAGAAGCCGGGCGGCATCGGTGAGCCCGGCACGGCGGTGCTCGGGCCGGCCGTGGGCAACGCGCTGTACGCCCTCACCGGCCAGCGCCTGCGCAAAATGCCGTTCCGCCTTGCCTAGCGCGGAACCGCCTCCCAGGCAAAGAGCCCGCCGCCGCGGGCTTTTTGCCTTCTGCGCCCTGGCGCTGCCGCTGGCGGCCCTGGCGGCGCCGCCGGCAACGCCCGACTACACGCGCGAGAAGCGCTGGGCCGAGCAGACGCTGCCGGGGCTCATGGTCGGCGACGCAGTCTGGCTCGAGCAGAAGAACGGCCACCGCTTCCTCGCCCTATACACCAAGGCGGCCAAGGCGCGCGGCGCGATCATCGTCGCGCACGGGCGCGGCTGGAGCCCGGACTACGAGCTCTACGGCATCCTGCGCACCCGGCTCGCCGACGCGGGCTACACGACGCTTTCGATCCAGCTGCCGGTGCTGCCCAGCACGGCAATCCTCGGACTCTACATCCCGCTTTACCCCGACGCGCGCGAGCGCTTCCAGCTCGCGGTGGACTTCCTCAAGACGAAGGGCTACCGCAACATCGCGATCGTGTCGCACAGCCTGGGCGCCACCATGGCCAACCAGTACCTGATCCGCACCGACGACACCTCGGTCGGCGCGTGGGTGTTTGTCGGCATCCTGCAGGGCCTGGAGGAGATGTACCGCATCCACATTCCGGTGCTCGACGTCTTCGGCAGCAAGGACTGGGACGTCACGCGCTGGGGCGCGGATGAGCGCCGGGTGCAGATCGCGAAGGTGCCCGGTTCCGCGCAGGTCGTGGTGCCGGGTGCGCAGCACTTCTTCGAGGACCACGAGGCCGAGTTGGTGCGCCTGGTGGTCGATTTCGTCGACCGCAGCTTCAGCCGCGGCACATCGGCGGCAGCACCTCGCTGATCGACGCGCTGAACACCGCGTCGGCCAGGTCGTCGAACGGCGTCGGCTCGGCGTTCACTATGACCAGGCGCGCGCCGGCGCGCTTGGCGATCTGCACCGCGCCGGCGATCGGATAGACCTGCAGGCTCGTCCCCACCGACAGGAACAGGTCGGCTTCGGCCGCCGCCTGCATCGCGCGGTCGATCACTTCCGGCACCAGCTGCTGGCCGAATGAAACGGTGGCGCTCTTGAGGATGCCGCCGCACGTGCGGCACGGCGGATCCGCCTCGCCCGCGCGCACGCGCGCCAGCGCCTGTTCCATCGGCGCGCGCTCGCCGCAGCTCATGCACATCACCTTGCGCATGGTGCCGTGCACCTCGATCACCTTCTCCGGCGAGCTGCCGGCGAGCTGGTGCAGTTCGTCGATGTTCTGCGTGATGAGCGCGTGCAGCCGGCCAAGCTTCTCCAGCGCGACGAGCGCGCGGTGGCCCTCGTTGGGCTGCGCGCGCCAGGCGCTGTGCTCGAGCCGGCTCTGCCAGGACAGGCGCCGCACCTCCGGGTCGCTCATGTAGTAGCGGATGTCGGAGAGCTTCTCGGCCTTGGGGTTCCTGGTCCACACGCCCTGCGGCCCGCGGAAGTCGGGGATGCCCGAGTCGGTCGAAATGCCGGCGCCGGTCAGGACGACGACGCGACTTGCTGCGCCGATCCAGCCGCGTACCGCTGCGTGCTTGGTTTTCATGCAACGCCAATGATAGCCTCCCGCAAAGTGACCGACGCCCACGTCCGGCCCGCCCGCATCCTGCCGGTCATCGTCGCCGCGCAGTTCGCCGGCGTGGCGATCTGGTTCGCCGGCAACGCGGTGCTCGGCGATCTGCAGCGCGCGTGGGCTCTGCCGCCGGAAGCCCTCGGTTACGTCACCTCGGCGGTGCAGCTCGGGTTCATTGCCGGCACGCTGACGTTCGCGTTCCTGGCGATCGCCGACCGCTACTCCCCGCGCCTGGTGTACCTCATTTGCTCGCTGCTTGGCGCACTGGCCAATCTCAGTGCCGTCGCCGCCGACGGCAGCCTGAGCACGCTGCTGGCGACCCGGTTTGTCACCGGATTCTTTCTCGCCGGCATCTATCCGGTCGGGATGAAGATTGCCTCGGGCTGGTACCAGAAGGACCTCGGCAACGCCCTCGGCCTGCTGGTGGGCGCGCTCGTCCTCGGCACCGCGTTCCCGCACCTGCTGAAAGGCCTGGGCCAGGCCTGGCCGTGGGAGACCGTGCTGATCGGCGTGTCGGCGCTGTGCGCCCTGGGCGGCGTGCTGATGTTCCTGTGGGTTCCCGACGGGCCGTTTCTGCGCCAGGGCGCGAAGTTCGATCCGCGCGCGCTCGCCGACGTATTCCGCTCGCGCAACTTTCGCGCCTCGGCGTTCGGCTATTTCGGCCACATGTGGGAGCTGTACGCGTTCTGGGCGTTCGTGCCGGTGCTGCTCGCCGCACGCGGCGTTGTCGACAATGCCTCGCTGTGGGCCTTTGCGGTGATCGCCGCGGGCACCGCGGGCTGCGTCGGCGGCGGCCTCGTGTCGCTGCGCACCGGGAGCGCGCGCGTCGCCGTCGTCCAGCTCGCGACCTCCGGCGCCTGCTGCCTGCTGTCGCCGCTGCTATTCTTCGCGCCGGCGCCGCTGTTCCTCGCCTTCCTGCTGGTGTGGGGGGTCGCGGTGGTGGGCGATTCGCCGCAGTTTTCCGCGCTCAACGCGGCCAATGCGCCGCGCGCGCTCGTCGGCTCCGCGCTCACCATCGCCAATTGCATCGGCTTCGCCATCACCATCTTCAGCATCGAGCTGCTGAATGCGGCAGCGGCCTGGCTGCCGGTACAGTATCTGTTCCTGATGCTCGTGCCCGGCCCCGTGTTCGGGCTTCTGGCGATGCGGCCCCTGATGAGGCACTCATGAAGACGATCCGGATCGGCGATGTTTCGGTCAACCGCCTTGGGTTTGGCGCCATGCGCATCTGCGGCCCGCAGATCTGGGGCCCGCCCGCGGATCGCGCGAATGCGCTCAAGGTCCTGCGGCGCGCCTACGAGCTCGGCCACAACTTCTTCGACACTGCCGACAGCTACGGCCCGGAAGTGAGCGAGAGCCTGATTGCCGAGGCGCTCCACCCCTACCCAAAAGACCTCGTCATCGGCACCAAGGGGGGACTCACCCGCCCGCGCGCGTCCTCGTGGGAGCGCGATGCGCGCCCCGAGCACCTGCGCCGCGCCATCGAAGGCAGCCTGAAGCGCCTGCGGCTCGAGCGCATCGACCTCTATCAGCTGCACGCACCCGACTCGAAGGTGCCGTTCGCCGAATCGGTCGCCACGCTTGCCGAGCTGCAGCAGACGGGCAAGATCCGCCATGTCGGGCTATCCAACGTCAGCGTGCAGGAGCTGGAACAAGCGCGGCGTATCGTGCCGATCGTCTCGGTGCAAAACGCCTACAGCCTCGAGCGGCGCGATGCAGACAAGATGCTCGCCGCCTGCGAGAAAGAGGGCCTCGCCTTTCTGCCGTGGTACCCGCTTGCCGCCGGTGCGGCGCTCAAGTCGGCCAAGGTAAAGCGCATCGCGGATCAACGCGGCGCGACGCCGGCGCAGGTGTGCCTCGCGTGGCTGCTGCACAGATCGCCGGCCATGCTGCCGATCCCGGGGACCTCCAACCTGCAGCACCTGGAGGAAAACGCCGCGGCCGCGACACTCGATCTCACCGCGGCGGACCTGGCCGTCCTGGGCTAGCGCTTACTGGAAGACGGTCTTCACCAGCACGCCCGGCAGCCAAGTCGCTGCCGCCGGAATAAATATCACCAGGATCAGCACCAGCAAATCGCCGAGAAAGAACGGCACCGCGCCGCGCAGCACTTCGGTGATCGGTATTTTCGCAGTGCCGCTGACGGCGAACAGATTCAGGCCCACGGGCGGCGTCACGACACTCATCTCTACCGCCAGCGTCAGCATGATGCCCAGGTGTATCGGGTCGATCTTGAGGACGGCGGCGACCGGGAACACCACAGGCACCGTGAGCAGCACCATGGCGACGCCATCGACAAACATGCCCAGCAGCAGCAGCACGCCCATGAAAGCGAAGATGAAGCCGATCTGCGTCAGGCCCCAGCCAGTGACCGCCGCGGTGATCTTCTGCGGCCAGTAAAGATTGGCGGCCAGGAACTGGAACACGCCGACGCTGCCGACCAGGAACAGCACCACCGCCGTCAGGTTGAGCGCGCGGCAGGCGGTCGGCACCAGGCCGCGCATGAATGCGGCGAAATCGGTGAGCAGGCCGTAGAGCAAGGCGTAACCACAGGCGGCGGCCGCGGCCTCGGTTGGCGTGAACAGGCCGCCGTACAGGCCACCGAGAATCACCACCGGCATGCCAAGCGCCGGCGCCGCGCCCTTGAATTCGATCCACACGCGGCGCTTCTCGAACGTGCCGCGCGGCAGCTTCAGGATCGAAGCGATGACGATGACGCTGAGCGCATTGGCGAGCGCCAGCATCAGGCCCGGGACTACGCCGGCAAAGAACAACGCCACGATCGAGGTTTCCGTGACGATGCCGTACAGGATGAGGATGATGCTCGGCGGGATGAGCATGGCGATGCCGCCCGCGGTGGCCACCAGGCCCCCGGCCAGCCATGCCGGGTAGCCGCGCTTGGTCATCTCCGGAATGGCGATGACGCTCATCGCCGCCGCCATGGCAACGCTTGAGCCCGAGATCGCGCCGAACAGCACGCAGGCCAGCACCGTGGCCACGCCGAAGCCGCCCGGCAGCCAGCCGACCAGCGCGTCGGCGAAGCGAAACAGCTGTCCCACCAGCCCGGTGCGCTCCATGAGGAAACCCGCGTAGATGAACAGCGGGATGGCCATCAGCGAGTAGCGGCCGATGAAGCTGAAAAAAGCCTTGAAGATCACCACCGGCTCGAGCAGCGGGTCGACCAGGATGTAGGCCGCGCTGGCGGCGCTGAGGGCAATGCCGATCGGCACGCTCAGCACCAGCAGCACGAGTACCAGGATTCCGACGATATGCATCAGGCGTGCCTGCGGCCGTGGTCGATTTTGCGGCTCAGTCGGGCATGCGATCGAGAACCGGCGCTTCCTCGGGAACTTCGCGCCCGCGCAGCTTCTGAATCTCGAACCAGATCTGGAACACCATGGTCACCGCCATGAAGCCGAAGCCGAGCAGCAGCGCGGCGAGAAACGGCCACATTGGGAAGGCCAGGCTTTCGGTGCGCGTGCCGTAGTGCAGCGCCTCGCGCACTTCCGGCCAACCCCACCACACCACGGCGAGCATGAACAGGAACGACATGATCAGCGCGATCAGCTTGATCGCCTCGACCGCAACGCGGCCGCGCGGCCCGAGCGCCTGCACCGCCTCGAGCACCACCGTGACGTTCAGGTGCTCGTTGTGGCGCTGCGAAATGGCGAAATACAGGAAAACGCCGCTCAGGATGAAGTAGGTGACCGCATCCTGCTGCCACTCGTAGGAAAAGCCGAACGCATAGCGCCGCACCACCTCGAGCAGCGCGATCAGGGTGCAGCCAATCAGCAGCAACGCCGCGACGCGCGCCAGGATCCGGTCCTGGAACGCGCGCCAGACGGCGTAGGCCTTCTCCACCTAACTTACTTGATGGCGATCTTCGCGGCGTGCTTGGAGCAGTCCACCTTCTCGATCCAGGACGTGCCGGTCGGATATTTCTTCGACAGCTCGCGCCCTTCCTTGACGAAGGTATCGACCCAGGCGTTGGCCGCCTGCGGCGTCTTGCTCTTCACGTACTGGGTCGGCGCATCGCCCATCGCCGTCACCATCGCCCCCACCTCGTCCGGAGTCATCCAGTAGATGCCGGGCTTGGAGGGATCCTTGGTGCCGTACTTGTCGTAGGCCATCTTGTCGAAGCACCAGTTGTATTCCTTTTGCACCTTTACGGTTTCGGTGATCAGCTGCTGCAGCGCGACCTGGGTTGCCGGGCTGAGGCGGTCCCACCAGCGCCGGCTGGCGCTGACCATGTAGTAATCGCCGATGAATGCGCCCGCGCCGCCCATGGTGAAGTACGGCGCCTGCTCGCGCACGCTGTTCCAGCCGCCAAGGCTGGTCATCAGCCCGTCGATGACGCCGGACTCGAGCGCGCTGGGCACTTCGCCGAAGCCCATTACCACCGGGTTTGCCTTCCACGAGGAAAGCGAAGCGTTCTCCACCGGCCCCATGCTGCGCAGCTTGCGGCCAACGAAGTCCTCGGGCTTGGCGTAACGCTTCTTGCCGCCGATGCCCATGCCGAAGCTCATGTGGCCGGCGCCGAACACCGTGATCAGCTGCTGCTGCTCGAGGCGCTTGGTGAGCATCTGATAGGTCTGGGTCTGCTCGAGGTGGTCCACGGCGCCGACCGTGGTGAGGATGCCCGGTCCGACGAGAGCCATCATCCACGGATCGACCGGCGCTGCCTTGCCGATCTGCATCCAGGTCATTTCCAGGTTGCCCTGGCGCATGGCTTCGAAGGCCTCGGGCACGGTGTAGAGCGCGCCGGCGAAATACAGGCGCGCCTCGCTGCCCGGAATCACCTGCGGCAGGCGTTCGGCGAAGTACTGCATCGCCAGGCCCGCCGGGTGCGGCGGCGGCGGGAAATCGGAAGCAAACCGCAACACGACTTTCTGCGGCGTGCCCTGTGCGTACGCAATCTGTGAGGCGCCGAGACCGGCAACCAGGCCGGCCGCAGCCAGTGCCATCGCGGCTGCCGTCGGCAGCCGCAGGCTTTTCAGCTTCATGGGAACTCCTCCTCCAACTCTCCAGGGTGATCGATCAGAACAACTTTGGAACCGTATCCCACCGAATTCGAAGGGTCAAGCACGCGCGTCAATTGGTGCGTTGCCGCAGGCCGCTCAGCGCGGCGCATCGCCCG
>JBDTMD010000065.1:0-7703 GCA_039934435.1 Burkholderiales bacterium | reverse complement strand
TGCTGCACGAGGGCAAGATCGCCGAGATGAAGACCGGCGAGGGCAAGACGCTGGTGGCGACGCTGCCTGCCTACCTCAACGCGCTCGCCGGGCACGGCGTGCACATCGTCACGGTCAACGATTACCTGGCGCGGCGCGACGCCGACTGGATGGGGAAGATCTTTGGATTCCTCGGCCTCGGCGTGGGCGTCAACATTCCGCAGATGGAGCCCGAGGACAAGCGCGCTGCCTATGCGGCGGACATCACCTACGGCACCAACAACGAGTTCGGCTTCGACTACCTGCGCGACAACATGGCGATGCGCGTCGAGGAGCGCTTCCAGCGCCGACTGCGCTACGCCATTGTCGACGAGGTGGACTCGATCCTGATCGACGAGGCGCGCACGCCACTGATCATTTCCGGCCAGGCCGAAGACCGCACCGAAATCTACGCGCGCATGAACGACGTGGCGCCGCTGCTCAAGCGCCAGAAGGACGAGGCGAGCGCGGGCGATTTCTGGGTGGACGAGAAGAACCACCAGGTATCGCTCTCGGAAACCGGCCACGCCAACGCCGAGGAGATCCTGGCGCGCGTCGGCCTGCTGCCACAGGGCGCGAGCCTGTACGAACCGGCCTATATCAATCTGGTGCACCACCTGCATGCCGCGCTTCGCGCCCACAACCTGTTCCATCGCGATCAGCACTACGTGGTGCAGGACGGCGAAGTCATCATCGTCGATGAGTTCACGGGCCGCCTGATGCAGGGCCGCCGCTGGTCGGATGGCCTGCACCAGGCGATCGAAGCCAAGGAGAAGGCAAAGATCCAGAACGAGAACCAGACGCTGGCCTCGATCACCTTCCAGAACTACTTTCGCATGTACCGCAAGCTCGCCGGCATGACCGGTACCGCCGATACCGAGGCCTACGAGTTCCAGGAGATCTACGGCCTCGAAACGGTGGTGATCCCGACCGACAAGCGGATGATCCGCGACGACCGGCTCGACCTGGTGTACCGCACCGCCAAGGAAAAGCACACGGCGATCACCGAGGACATCAAGGACTGCCACACGCGCGGTCAGCCTGTACTGGTGGGCACGACGTCGATCGAGGCGTCGGAGCTGCTGTCGGGGCTGCTGACGAAGGATAAGCTGCCGCACCAGGTGCTGAATGCCAAGCAGCACGCGCGCGAAGCCGAGATCGTGGCGCAGGCGGGCCGGCCAAAGATGGTCACCATCGCTACCAACATGGCGGGGCGCGGCACCGACATCGTGCTGGGCGGCAACGTCGACAAGCAGGTCGAGCTGGTCGAGGCGGACGACAAGGTCGCACCGGACGAGAAAATATCGCGCGCCGAAAAACTGCGCGGTGAATGGCAACAGTTGCACGATCACGTGATTCGCGAAGGGGGCCTGCACATCATCGGCACCGAGCGTCACGAGTCGCGCCGGGTCGACAACCAGTTGCGCGGCCGCTCCGGCCGGCAGGGCGACCCGGGCAGCTCGCGCTTTTACCTGTCGCTCGAAGATCCGCTGCTGCGTATCTTCGCCGGCGAGCGCATCAACAAGATCATGGTCATGCTGCGCATGCCGGAGGGCGAGGCGATCGAGCACGGCATGGTGACGCGCTCCATCGAGAGCGCGCAGCGCAAGGTCGAGGCGCGCAACTTCGACATTCGCAAGCAGCTGCTGGAGTACGACGACGTCGCCAACGATCAGCGCAAGACCATCTATGCGCTCCGAAACGAGCTGCTCGAGTCGCAGGACGTTTCGGCGCGCATAAGCGACCTGCGCGCCGGGGTGGTCGCGGACCTGTTCCGCACGTTCGTGCCCGAGGAGAGCGTCGAGGAGCAGTGGGACGTGAAGGGCCTCGAGGGCGCGCTCAAAGCGGAGCTCAATCTGCAGCTGCCCGTCGCCCGCTGGCTGGAGGCGGAACCCGATCTGGGGGACGATGCGCTGCTTGAGCGCATTACTGCGAAAGCGCACGAGAGCTATCAGGCCAAGGTGCCGGTGGGCGCGGAGGACTCATTCCGCCAGTACGAGCGCTACGTGACGCTTCAAATCCTCGACGGGCACTGGCGCGAGCACCTCGCGGCGCTCGATCACCTGCGCCAGGGCATCCACCTGCGCGGCTACGCGCAGAAGAATCCGAAGCAGGAATACAAGCGCGAGGCCTTCGAGCTGTTCGGGGCCATGATCGAGGCGGTGAAGCTGGAAGTGACGCGTACGCTGGTGGCGGTGGAGATCCGCGCGAGCGACGCCGTGCCCAAAGCGGACGATGCGCAGCACGTGGAGAACGTGCGCCTGCAGCATGCGGACTACGACGCGGCGCTCGGCGAGGGCGCGCCGCCGGCGAAGCCGCAGCCGGCGCGTGCCGGGCAGAAGATCGGCCGCAATGACCCTTGTCCCTGCGGCTCCGGGCGCAAGTACAAGCAATGCCATGGCAAGCTGAGCTAGGCGCATGGCGGTGAACCTGCCGGCGCCAGACCCGGCGCAGTTGCATGCCGTTGCCGGTGTCGAGTTGGGCGTCGCTCGGGCCGGCATCCGCAGGCCCGATCGCAAGGATCTGCTGGTCGTCCGGCTCGCGGCTGACGCGGCGGTAGCGGGTGTTTTCACGAGGAACCGCTTCTGCGCGGCACCGGTCGTCCTGGCGAAGGCGCACCTGCGTCACGCGATCCGCGCCCTGGTGGTGAACACCGGCAACGCCAACGCCGGCACGGGGCGCGACGGGCTGGCGCGGGCGCTCGCCGTGTGCAAGGCCGTTGCCGAGCACTTGGGTTGCGGCTCGCAGCAGGTTTTGCCATTTTCGACCGGCGTCATCATGGAACCGTTGCCGGACGATCGGATCGTGGCGGGCCTGCCGGCGGCGTTGCGGGACATGCGCGCCGACAACTGGGCCTCCGCCGCCGAGGCGATCATGACCACGGACACCGTGCCGAAGGCATTTTCGCGCAAGGTGCGCCTGGCCAGCGGCGTGGCAACCATTACCGGCATCGCCAAAGGCTCGGGCATGATCCGGCCCGACATGGCGACGATGCTCGGATTCGTGGCAACAGATGCGAAGGTGCCGAAGGTCGCGTTGCAGCGCATTGCAAAGGCCGCTGCGGACCAGTCATTCAACGCCATCACGGTGGACGGGGACACGTCGACGAACGATGCCTTCATATGTCTCGCGACCGGAAAAGGCCCGGTGGCGAGATCGAAGAAAGACGTTGCCACCCTCGCCAATGCGATTGCCGAAGTGGCGCAGCTGCTGGCCCAGGCCATCGTGCGCGACGGCGAGGGCGCGACCAAGTTCGTGACGGTGCGCGTGGAGCGCGGGCGCAGTCCTGCCGAGTGCCGCAAGGTCGCCTACGCCATCGCCCATTCGCCGCTGGTGAAGACCGCGTTCTTCGCCGGCGACCCGAATTTGGGGCGCATCCTCGCGGCCATCGGCAACGCGGGCGTTGCCGGGCTCGACACTTCGAAAGTGGACCTTTACATTGACGCCGTGCGCGTCGCGAGCGCCGGCGAACGCGATCCCGACTATCGCGAAGAGCAGGGCGCGGCGGCGATGAAAAGGCCGGAATTCCTGGTACGCGTCGTCTTGAAGCGCGGCACGGCGGCGCGCACGGTGTGGACCTGCGATTTTTCGTACGACTACGTGAAGATCAACGCCGAATACCGATCGTGAGCGAGGACCTGGAGAAGCTTCTGGCGCGGCTCGAGCTGCTGCTGCCGCCGGCGCCGGCGCCGACCGACTGGGGCGCGAGCATCGCCCTGCGCTGGCGCAAGACATCGGGATGGAACGCCCGCGGCTGGCTGCAGCCGGTGCGCCACGTGCACCGCATGCGCCTCGCGGACCTGCAGGGCATCGGCCCGCAGATCGCCAAGGTGGAGCAGAACACGCGCCAGTTCCTGGAGGGCCGGCCGGCCAACAATGTGCTGCTCACAGGTGCGCGCGGCACCGGCAAGTCCTCGATCGTCAAAGGATTGCTCAACAAGTACCACAAGCAGGGGCTGCGCCTTATCGAAGTCGAGAAGAACGACCTCATTGACCTGCCTGCAATCACCGACCTGGTGGCGGGCCGCCCGGAGCGCTTCCTGGTGTTCTGCGACGACCTCAGCTTCCACGGCGCGGAGGACGGCTACATCGCTCTGAAGGTCGCGCTCGACGGCTCGATTTCCACCACCTCGGACAACCTGCTGATCTACGCCACCTCGAACCGCCGCCACCTGATGCCGGAGTACATGGCCGAGAATCTGGAGACCAAGTACGTCGGCGACGAGATTCACCCCGGTGAGACGGTCGAGGAGAAGATCTCGCTGTCGGAGCGCTTCGGTCTGTGGGTTTCCTTTTACCCGTTCGACCAGGACGAATACCTTGAGATCGTGGCGCACTGGCTCAAGACCCTGGGTTGCGGGCCCAAGGAGGCCGCGGCGGCGCGCGAAGAGGCGCTGCAATGGTCGCTGCAGCGCGGCTCGAGGAGCGGCCGGGTGGCCTACCAGTTCGCCCGGGACTGGGCGGGCAAGCACGCCGGGAAGAAGTAGCGTGGCGCTAGAGGTCGCCGCGGCGGTGATTCAGCGCGCCGACGGCGCCTTTTTGCTGGCGCGGCGCCCGGCGGGCAAGGTGTACGCCGGCTATTGGGAATTTCCCGGCGGCAAGATCGAATCGGGCGAGGCCCCCGAGCGGGCCCTGGCGCGCGAGTTGCGCGAAGAGCTCGGCATAGAAACCCGCACGGCGTTCCCGTGGCTGACGCGCGACTACACCTATCCGCACGCTTCGGTCAGGTTGAATTTTTTCCGCGTCACGGCGTGGCAAGGCGAGCCGCTGCCGCGGGAAAAACAGGCGATCACCTGGCAGCGGTTCGGCGCGCCGCTCGCGGCGCCGATGCTGCCGGCGAACGCGCCGGTGCTTGCCGCCCTCGAGCTGCCGCACGAGTACGCGATTACCGATGCCGAAGGCCGAGGCCGGGACGAGATGCTGTCGCGTATCCGCGCGCGGCTCGCGCGGGGGCTGCGGCTGCTGCAGGTGCGCGACCGCGGCTTGCCGGCACGCGACGAATTCGTGTGCGACGTCGTGGACTTGGCGCACCGGGCAGGCGCCCGGGTGCTGGTCAGCGGCGCGGCGGCGGGCGGCGACGGCGTGCACTACACGGCCGCGCAACTGATGGCGCTGGCCTCGCGGCCGCAGGGCAGTCTGGCGGCGGCGTCCTGCCACACGGCGGCCGAGCTGGCGCGGGCGGCGGCGCTGGAACTGGATTTCGCGGTGCTGGGGCCGGTCAAGCCCACGCCCTCGCACGTTGACGCTCGGCCCCTCGGCTGGGACGGCTTCGCGCGCATCGCACGCGGCGCCAGCCTTCCGGTTTACGCGATCGGCGGCATGCGGCACGGCGACCTGGAGAACGCGTGGCGCGCGGGCGCACACGGCGTGGCGATGATCAGCGGCGCCTGGGCCTAGTCGGCCGCATCCTCGGGCTTGCGGCCGGTTTCCGGCATGCGATAGTTCTCCGCCGCCCAGTTGCCGAGGTCGATCAGCCGGCAGCGCTCGCTGCAGAAAGGCCGCCAGGCGTTGTCCGGGGTGAAGGACGCTGGCATGCCGCAGCGCGGGCAGGGGACCGTTCTTACAGATTGCAAAACGTGAGCTCGAAGCCGACGTCCCAGTCCGCCGCACGCGGCTTGGGGTCCTCGTTCGCCTGCGTCAGGAAACGGATGTTGAGCGCGTATTTGTTGGCGCTGATCTCGGGCACGCAGTTGGCCGTCGGATCGAGGCGCACGCGCAGCATCTGCGCGGTCTTGCCACCCAGCATCTGCTGAAAGGTGCCGAGCGGTGCCGACAGGCGCTGCGGCTTGCCCGATTCGCGCAGGATGCGCAGGATGATCGCCGTGCCGTCGCGCAGCGGGAACAGCGGCCCGGTCCAGGCGGCGAGCTGACCGATGCGCTCTTCGGCCGGACGGTGCAGCCAGTAATGGTAGGACGGCAGGTCGAACTCGCATGCGCCGCCCGGGATCCCGGTGCGCTGCTTGATCGACATCAGCCAGTCGTTCTCGCGGATGTACTGGCCGATCTTGCCGGTCATGGAAAACAGCGCCGCCGCCGCCTGCTCGATGTCGCGCAGCACGCTCGCCAGCGCCTCCTCGGAGATCTCCGGATTGTTGCGGAACGACATCAGCACCTGCTTCTGGCGCTCCAGTTCCTGCAGCAGGTCGGATTTCAGGTCGGCGCGCCCCGACACCTCGAGGATTTCGAACAGCGTGAGTATCGCCACGTGGTGATCGAGCGGGTCGGTGCGCGCGATGAAATGGCGCGAGCGCTCGAACAGATCCTCCAGTCGCAGCAGGGTCCGTATGCGCTCGTTGAGCGGGTACTCGTAAGTGATCACGGCCGCGCTGCGATGGTTAGGCGGATTCTGAGTGATTTGCGCGGCGCTGACAAATTCACGCCGGGGTGCGGGCCAGGTCCAGGTACCGCAGGTGCAACGCGCGCACCTGCTTGTGCAGCGCGTCAAGCGGACTGGAATTGTCGATCACGTCGTCCGCTGCGGCCAGGCGCGACTCGCGCGAAATCTGCGCACCGATGATGCGCTGGATTTCCGCTTCGTCGAGGCCGCTGCGCCGGCGCACGCGCTCGGTTTGCGCCTGTGGCGGGCAGTCCACCACCAGCACCCGCGATACGCGCCGCCGGTAGTCCGGCGCTTCGAGCAACAGCGGCACGACGTGCACGACGTAGGGCGCGTGCGCGGTCGCGATGCGGCGCTCGGATTCGGCCCGGATCATGGGATGCAGCAGGGCTTCGAGCCGACCCTTCGCGGCCGGGTCGGCGAACACGAGCGCGCGCACCTTGGCGCGGTCCATGGCGCCGGCGGCGTCGATGAACTCGCCGCCAAGGATGCGGCGCACGTCGGCGATCGCGGCGCCGCCGGCGCGCGTCAGTTCATGCGCGATGGCGTCGGTGTCGACGACGGCTGCGCCGAGCCGCGCGAACTCCTCGGCGGCGGCGCTCTTACCGCTGCCGATGCCGCCCGTGAGACCGACGACGAAGGCCATCAGCCGAGAATCGGCATCCAGCGGCGGGTGATGAGGTCGCCCCAGAACATCGCGATCAGTCCGGCGGCGGCGAGGTAAGGACCGAACGGGATCGGTTTCTCGCGCCCATGGCGCGCAAACACAATGAGCGCGATGCCGACCGCGGCGCCCACCACGGATGACAGCAAGATCACCATCGGCAGCTTCTGCCAGCCGAGCCAGGCGCCAATAGCGGCGAGCAGCTTGAAGTCGCCATGGCCCATGCCTTCCTTGCCGGTGGCGAGCTTGAACGCCCAATACACCAGCCACAACGACAGGTAGCCGGCGACGGCGCCGATCACCGCAGTGTGCAGCGGCACGAACGCGCCGCTGAAATTGATCAGCAATCCGGCCCATAGCAGGGGCAGCGTGATGTCGTCGGGCAGCAGCTGCGTGTCGAGGTCGATCACTGCCAGCGCGAGCAGAGCCCAGCCGAAGGCAGCAGCGCCGAGCGCGCCGAGCGAGAGCCCGTAGCGCCATGCGGCATAGGCGGCGATCAGGCCGGCGGCGAGCTCGACGAGCGGATAGCGCGCGGCGATGCGCGCACTGCACGCTGCGCACTTGCCGCGCAGCGCGAGCCAGCTGAGCACCGGAATGTTCTGGACGGCGCCGATCGGGTGGCCGCAGGCCGGGCACGCCGAGCGCGGCACGAGCAGGTTGTAGCGCCCCTCCGGCGTCGGGGCC
>JBDTMD010000064.1:0-7754 GCA_039934435.1 Burkholderiales bacterium | reverse complement strand
CGCAGAAACGTCGTCTTGCCGCAGCCCGACGGCCCCAGCAATACCATGAACTCCCCGTCCGGCACCGTGAGAGAAATGCCGTTGACGGCGGAAACCTCGCCAAATTTCTTGACGATATCTCTCGTCGATACCGCAGCCATCGAGCCCCCTCTAAACGCCAACAGTGCCGGCATGACCCGGACCGCGCGCAAGCGCGCGATCCGGGCGTTAGCGATCACGCCCTGCTGGCCCACCTCTTGAAGATGGCCTCGCACCGTCCTGCGGCCCACTTGACCGATTCTTCAGGAGTCGACTGACCTGTCGCCGCCTTCGCCATCATGTCGGGAACGATGAACGCGTAGTAGATTTCGTCCATCGCGGGCGTCGCCGGTCCCGGATAGCCCGGGATGGCGGACCACTGGTCCGAGTCCTGCAGGATCGACAGCTTGTCGTGCGGGGTCGATGTCGGGTCGTTCGACAGGATCGGCATCGGCTTGGGCACGAGACCGGCGAAGCACGGATTGTTGTAGCCGGAACTCGCAATGAACGCTTCCCGCCAGTTTTCCGAATAGTGCTTGAGGAACTCGATCGCCGCTTCCTTGTTCTTGGCGAATTTCCAGATGCCGTAGAACTCGGATGCGGCCCCCATCATCTGGGCCTTCGGGCCTTTGGGCGGCTTGATGACGTAAATATCGTCGGCCAATTTCTTATTAAGTGTCTGGGCCGTCCGGTAAGCCGAGATCGGGTTGATGATATACGAGCCGACCCCCGAATCGATGTACTGGTTGTTGCTGGAGTCGTTCCACGACAGCACGTCCGAGGTCATCGCCTCCTTGTAGAGGGCGGCGGCAAACTTGACCGCTTCAAGCGTCTCCTTGCTGTCGAGAACGATTCTCTTGCCGGCTTCGTCCTGGACGGAGGCGCCGTAGCTCCACAACAGGCCGCGCCAGTTCGCGTTCGGGTCGTTGCTGTGACCCAGCGGGATGCCGACCGGGTGGCCTTTCGCCTTCAGCTTGGCGCCGCCGATGCGCAGATTGTCCCAAGTATCCGGCAGCATCCCGATCTCATCCCACAGGCTCTTTCGGTACATGCCCGGGAAGTTGATGTAGAAATCGGGGAAGGCAGACCAGGTTCCGTCGTCCGGGTTGTAGCCGAGCTGCCTGCCGATGGTGCTGACCTTGCCGTACTTTTTCTCGGTGTACTTCACGAGATCGGAGACGTCGATAAAAAACCTGCGGTAGAGATGCGCGCCACCGGCGCCGTTGAACCCGAAAAGATCGTGTCCCGATCCGGCCGACGCCTCGGCGGCCGCGCGTGCGGGAATGTTCTGCACCGGCACGTGGTCGACCGTGACCTCGACGTTATTCTTCGTGCCCCACTCCTTGGCGAAATTGTCGAACCATGTGTCGTACGCAGGGACGAAATGGCTCCACTGGACGATCGACAGTTGCTTGTCCGCGGCTTGCGCGTTGCGCGCGAAAATGAACGACCCCGCTGCCGTGGACGACAGGGCGGCGATCCCCGCGCCTGCGCCCGCCGACCTGAGGAACCGCCGCCGCGATGCCTTGCCGCCGGAAACTTGCTGCGCCTTTCTGGATTTGAATCTGGTCATACTGAAACCTCCTCCTTGCACTGAGGTGAAATCCCTCCCCCTCGGCCGGAGGATGTTATACCCTTCACGCGGACAAGCGTGGGCGCTAGCCTTAGCCTAACTGCAAGCTTGCGATCCACGCAAATAGTTGCTGCGCTGCACCACGAGAATATTTAGCGGTGGGTGCGCATCAAGCAGGCTTACGAGGCGTTGCGCGGCGCGCTTCGCCTCAGGCAATGGGCGGCACGGATCCTTCAGCGACATCTAGTGGCGCACGCGCGGGCAGCGCCGCCAGCACCGCCTCGCGCTCGACATCGCTCATCTCGCTCCAGCGCGCGATCTCCGCGAGCGTTCGCTGGCAACCGAGGCAGTAGCGGTTTTCGGAATCCATCACGCAGACATTGTTGCAGGGCGAGTTCACGCCGCTTTCTTCGCCGCGATCGCCCTGCCGGCCTTGGACTGCGGCTCCTTGCCGATGACGCCGCAGATCCACTGCCCGGTGGCGACGAGCTTGTCGAGGTCGATTCCGGTCTCGATGCCGAGGCCGTTCAGCATGTACACCACGTCTTCGGTGGCGACGTTGCCAGAAGCGCCCTTGGCGTAGGGGCAGCCGCCCAGGCCCGCCACCGACGCATCGAAGGTGGCCACGCCCAACTCGAGCGACGCGTAGATGTTGGCGAGCGCCTGACCGTAGGTGTCGTGGTAGTGCCCGGCAAGGCGCTCGATCGGCACTTTTCCGGCGCAGGCTTCGATCATTGCCTTTGTCTTGCCCGGCGTGCCGGTGCCGATGGTGTCGCCGAGCGACACCTCGTAGCAGCCCATGTCGTGCAGCGCGCGCGCCACTTCGGCGACCTTGGCGGGCGCGATTTCACCTTCATAGGGGCAGCCGAGGACGCAGGAGATGTAGCCGCGCACCTTGATGCCGACCTTCTGCGCAGCGCCGATCACCGGCCGAAAGCGCTCGAGGCTCTCGGCGATCGAGCAGTTGATGTTCTTTTTAGAGAAGGATTCGGATGCCGCGCCGAATACCGCCACCTCGGTTGCGCCGGCGGCCAGCGCGGCCTGGAAGCCCTTCAGGTTCGGGGTGAGCACGGGGTAGGACACGCCGGGCTTTCTCCGGATGCCTTCCAGCACCTCGGTGTGGTCGGCCATCTGCGGAATCCATTTCGGCGACACGAATGCCGTCGCCTCGATCGCGCGCAGCCCGGCGTCCGCGAGGCGCCCGATCAGCTCGAGCTTCACCTGCGTCGGCACCTCCATCTTCTCGTTCTGCAGGCCGTCGCGCGGCCCGACTTCGACGATGCGCACCTTTTTCGGCAATGCGGCCATGGCTACTCCAGTGTCAGCAGTTCGGCGCCCTCGGGCACCTGCTCGCCGGCGGCGAAGTGGATCGCCTTCACCACCCCGTCGGCCGGCGCGCTGATCGTATGCTCCATCTTCATCGCTTCCAGAATCAGGAGCGGCGCGCCTTTTTCGACCTTTGCGCCAGGCTTGACCAGTAGCGCGATTATCTTGCCCGGCATGGGCGCTGCGAGGCTGCCCGGCGCACTCTCGTCCTCGTCCTCGTCCGCGGGCAAGCCCTCTTCGAGCCGCAGCACCGCCCGCACGCCGCCCGCGGCCACCAGCCAGTCCTGCGCCACGTGAACCGCGCGCGCCTCGAACATGCGCCCGTCGAGCTGCAGGCGCAAGCTGCCCGGTGCCATGCGCTCGCCCGCCAATGCATA
This sequence comes from Burkholderiales bacterium, assembly GCA_039934435.1. Lineage (GTDB taxonomy): Bacteria > Pseudomonadota > Gammaproteobacteria > Burkholderiales > SG8-39 > JAABQT01. Next base: position 4,460 of record JBDTMD010000064.1, on the reverse strand, counting down.
CTCGCGGCCGTCGATTTTCAGGCCGTACCCATCCGATCGGAACTGCAACGTGACCTCGTGGCGCCGGCCGTGCTCGGCAAACACGAAGCGGTGGTGCGAGCCCTGGTTCAGGCGCCAGCCGTCGACACTGTCCCAGGGGGAGTAGGGGTCGCCCGAGCCCGCCGCGCGGGTACGCGCGGCGTCAGACTCTTCCAGCAGCTCCGCCATGGCCGCGGCCGCCAGCAGTTCGTGCGTCGCGGCCGGCGCCGGCGGGAACAGCTCGGCGCGGTTGCGCTCGATGAGCCCGGTGTCCAGGTCGGCGGAAGAGAAAGCCTTGCTGCGCACCACACGCTCGAGGAAAGCGACGTTGGTCTTGACGCCCGCGATCTCCACGGACCCGAGCACCGCGCCGAGCCGCGCGAGCGCGGCCGGCCGGTCCTCGCCCCACGCAATCAGCTTGGCAATCATGGGATCGTAATGCGGCGTGATCGTCGCGCCGGCTTCGACGCCGGTGTCGATGCGTACCGTGTCCGATGCCTGCGGAAAGCGCAGGTGCGCGAGCCGTCCCGTCTGCGGCAGGAAGTCGCGCTCGGGATCCTCGGCATACAGGCGCGCCTCGATGGCATGGCCCCTGATCGCAAGCCCGTCCTGGGCGAGCGGCAGCGGCTCGCCGGCGGCAACGCGCAGCTGCCATTCGACCAGATCGAGCCCGGTGATCATCTCGGTGACCGGATGCTCGACCTGCAGGCGCGTGTTCATCTCCATGAAATAGAACTTCCCATCCTGCTCGGCGATGAACTCCACCGTCCCTGCGCCGACATAGTCGACGGCCCGCGCCGCCGCCACCGCCGCCGCGCCCATCGCCTTGCGGCGCTGGGCGCTCATGCCGGGCGCGGGCGCCTCCTCCAGCACCTTCTGGTGGCGCCGCTGCACCGAGCAGTCGCGCTCGAACAAATACACGCAGTTGCCTTTCGTGTCACCGAACACCTGAATCTCGATGTGCCGCGGTCGCTCGAGGTAACGCTCGATCAGCACGCGCGCATCACCGAACGCGGCCTTCGCCTCGCGCTGCGCACCTTCGAGCGCGCCCTGGAAATCACGCGCCTGCGTCACGATGCGCATGCCCTTGCCGCCGCCGCCGGCCGAAGCCTTGATCAGCACCGGAAAGCCGATCTTCTCCGCTTCCTTCGCCAGGAATGCCGGCTCCTGCTTCTCGCCGTGGTAGCCGGGCACCAGCGGCACGCCGGCCTTCTCCATCAGGCGCTTCGCCGCCGACTTGTCGCCCATCGCGGCGATCGCTTCGGGCGGCGGCCCGATGAACACGAGGCCCGCCTTGGCGCAGGCGCGCGCGAATGCCTCGTTCTCGGACAGAAACCCGTAGCCCGGATGGATGGCCTCGGCGCCGCACTTCTTTGCCGCCTCGATGACGCGCTCGCCGCGCAGATAGCTCTCCGCCGCCGGCGCCGGGCCGATGAGGAATGCTTCGTCCGCCATGCGCACGTGGCGCGCGCCGGCGTCGGCCTCCGAATAGACGGTGGCGACGCCGATTTCCAGGCGTCGCGCGGTCACGGCGACGCGGCAGGCGATCTCGCCGCGGTTGGCGATGAGGATCTTGCGGAACATCAGCGCTTCCAGGTCGGCTTGCGCTTCTCGAGGAACGATGCCACGCCTTCCCTGCCTTCCGGCGTGGCGCGGATCTCGGCGATGCGCTTCGCGGTGTCGGCGATCATCGCGTCGTCCACCGTGCCCGACGCGACGAAGCGGATCAGGTCCTTGATCTTTCCCATTGCATCCGGCCCACCCGCCAGCAGGTTCTTCAGAATTTCATCGATCTCGCCGTCGAGCCTTTCCGACGGCGAGAGATGCGACAACAACCCGATGCGATGCGCCTCGATCCCGTCGAAGACTTCCGCCGACAAGAAATACCGTCGAGCCATCCGCTCGCCCATCGCCCGAATTACGTACGGACTGATGGTCGCCGGCGAGAGCCCAATCTTGGCCTCCGACAAACAGAACTTCGCCTCGGGCACGCCGACGGCGATATCGCACGCGGCCACCAAACCGATGCCGCCCGCATAGGCGGGACCGTGAACGCGCGCGATGGTGGGCTTTTTCATCCGGTCGAGCGTCTGCAGCATGCCGGCGAGCCCCTTCGCGTCGGCGAGGTTCTGCTCATAGGTGTAGCCGGACATGCGCTTCATCCAGTTGAGGTCGCCCCCGGCGCAGAACGCCGGGCCGTTGCCGCCGAGTACCACGACGCGCACTGCGTCGTCGGCATCGAGCTCGCGCAGTGCTTTGGTTACCGCGGCGATGAGCGCGTCGTCGAACGCGTTGCGGATCTCGGGGCGATCGAGCATCACGCGCGCGACGCCGCCCTTACTTTCGACTTTCAGCATCTCAGGCGATCTCCGGCTTGATCGCCACTTTGCTCTTCACCGAGTTGGCGATGAAGCACTGGTGGTGGGCGTCTTCATGCAACTGCGCGTGCTCCTCGGCGCTCGGCTTGCGGCCCGAAAAGGTCACGACGGGGCGCAGCGTGACGTGCGTCATCGCCTCGCGCCCTTCGGCATTCTTTCCCAGGCCGCCGGAGGCGTGATCGACATAGTGCTCGACGGCGAGCTTCGCCTTCCAGGCGAGGTGCAGGAACCAGAGCATGTGGCACGACGAGAGCGAGGCGACGAACGCCTGCTCCGGGTCCACCCCCGCGGCGCCTTTCGCGGTGGTCGGAATGTTGCCCGGCGCGGCGCTCGCCGGCACGCGGATGCCGCCTTCGAACTCGAGCGAGTGCGCGCGGCTGTAGGTCTTGTAGTCGAAGTCGACGCCCTGGCGGCGCCATTCGATGGTGGCTTTGTGCTCGGACACGGCTACATCCTGAAGATGCCGAACTTCGTCGGCTCGACATCGGCATTGAGCGACGCGGAAATGGCGAGCGCGAGCAGGCGCCGCGTATCGGCTGGATCGACCACGCCGTCGTCCCACAGGTGCGCACTCGAATAATAGGGGTGGCCCTGGCGCTCGTACTGCTCGCGGATCGGCGCCTTGAAGGACTCCTCGTCGGCTTTCGACTTGAACTCGCCGCGCACCGTGGCAAGCACGCTCGCCGCCTGCTCGCCACCCATGATCGAGATGCGCGCGTTCGGCCACATCCACAGAAAGCGCGGCGAGTAGGCGCGCCCGCACATGCCGTAGTTGCCGGCGCCGAACGAGCCGCCGAGGATCACGGTGAACTTGGGCACCCGTGCAGTGGCCACGGCGGTCACCATCTTGGCGCCGTCCTTTGCGATGCCGCCGGCCTCGTACTTCTTGCCCACCATGTAGCCGGCGATGTTCTGCAGGAACAGCAGCGGGATGCCGCGCTGCGCGGCGAGCTCGATGAAATGCGCGGCCTTGAGCGAGCTCTCCGAGTAGAGGATGCCGTTATTGGCGAGGATCGCCACCGGGTAGCCGTGCAGGTGCGCGAAGCCGGTGACGAGTGTCGTGCCGTAGTTCTGCTTGAATTCGTCGAGCTCGGAGCCGTCGACGAGGCGCGCGATCACCTCGCGCACGTCGTAGGGCTTTCGCACCTCGGCAGGAATCACGCCGTAGATCTCTTCGGCGGGGTAGAGCGGCTCGCGCGGCGCACGCACATCGAGCGACACGCGCTTGCGCGTGTTCAGGTTGGCGACGATGCGCCGGCAGATGGCGAGCGCGTGCGCGTCGTTCTGCGCGTAGTGGTCGGAAACACCCGAGACCTTGGTGTGCACGTCGGCGCCGCCGAGCTCTTCCGGCGTCACCACTTCGCCGGTCGCCGCCTTCACCAGCGGCGGGCCGCCGAGGAAAATCGTGCCCTGGCCCTTGACGATGATCGACTCGTCCGACATCGCCGGCACGTAAGCGCCGCCCGCGGTGCACGAGCCCATCACCGCCGCGATCTGCGGAATGCCGGCCGCGGACATGTTGGCGATGTTGAAAAAGATGCGCCCGAAGTGCTCGCGATCGGGAAACACGTTGTCCTGCTCGGGCAGGAAGCCGCCGCCCGAATCGACGAGGTAGATGCACGGCAGCCGGTTCTGCGCCGCGATCTCCTGCGCGCGCAGGTGCTTTTTCACCGTCATCGGGTAGTAGGTGCCGCCCTTGATGGTGGCGTCGTTGGCGACGATCACGCACTCGCGGCCCGAAATGCGGCCGACGCCGCAGATCATCGAGGCCGAGTGCACATCGCCGCCGTACATGCCGTAGGCGGCGAGCTGGCCCACTTCCAGGAAGGGCGCGCCGGGATCGAGCAGCGTGCGCACGCGCTCGCGCGGCAGGAGCTTGCCGCGCGCGACGTGCTTGGCGCGCGCTTCCTCCGGGCCGCCCGCGGCGGCCTGCGCCACCTTGTCGCGCAGGTCGGCGACCAGCGCGCGCATGCGCCCGGCGTTGGCGCGGAACTCCTCCGAGCGGGTGTTCAGCCGCGAGCGGATGGCCGGCATCAGGCGCCTCCCAGCGAACGCGCGATCACC
>JBDTMD010000063.1:0-7814 GCA_039934435.1 Burkholderiales bacterium | reverse complement strand
CGCCCGGAATGACGCTGCAGCCGATCGCCAGCGCGCCGTGCTCGACCATCGAGGCGGCCGGCGTGAAATGGTAGGAAAAAGCGTTCAGCACCCGGTCGCCGGCGCGAAAGCCCGCCGCGTGTAGCGCACGCGCCGTGCGCCACCAGTCCTTGCCGCGCCCTTCCGGGTCGTACACGGGGCCGGGCGAGACGAAGAGCTTCGCCAGCTTCTCCACCGGCACGGCATTCAGCCCGCCGAGCGGCGGCAGCGCCTTCTGCAGCTCGGCGAGATCCGATTTACGCGTCACCGGCAGCTTTGCCAGCGCCTTGCGCGTGGTGACGCGTGCGGCGTCAATGTCTTTCAGGATGTGCGCCCAGCCGGGCGCTTTCTTCTTCGCGTGCGCGAGGAACTTCGGCAGCGCGGCCAGCATCTCGGCCTCGCGCTTCCTGGACGGACGCCGCTCGAGCGCGTCGTAGTACGGGCTCAGAGCCAACGCTTCCTGCGGCGATAGGACTTCACATCGCGAAAGCTCTTGCGGCCGCCGGAAGAAAAGCCGAGGTAGAACTCCTTCACGTCCTCGTTCTCGGCGAGCGACTTCCCCTCGCCGTCCATCACCACGCGGCCGTTCTCGAGGATGTAGCCATAGTCGGCGTACTTCAGCGCGATGTTGGTGTTCTGCTCGGCCAGCAGGAAGCTCACCTTTTCCTTCTTGTTGAGTTCCTGCACGATCTCGAAGATCTCCGTCACCAGCTGCGGCGCGAGGCCCATCGACGGCTCATCGAGCAGGATCATCGTCGGCCGCGCCATCAGCGCGCGGCCGATGGCGGTCATCTGCTGCTCGCCGCCCGAGGTGTAGCCCGCCTGCGCCTTGCGCCGCTCCTTCAGGCGCGGGAAGTAGCTGTAGACCTTCTCCAGGTCGGCATCGAGATTTGCGCCGCCGCGCGTATAAGCGCCGGTGAGGAGGTTCTCCTCGACCGTGAGGTGCTGGAAGCAGTGCCGCCCCTCCATCACCTGGCAGATGCCGCGCTTCACCAGCTCGGAAGGGTTCAGCTGGTCGATGCGCTGGCCGCGGAATTCGATCTGGCCCTTGGTGACGTCGCCGCGTTCGCCCTGCAGCAGGTTCGAGATCGCCTTGAGCGTCGTCGTCTTGCCGGCGCCGTTGGCGCCGAGCAGCGCCACGATCTGGCCTTCCGCAACCTGCAGCGACACGCCGCGCAGCACCAGGATGACGTGGTCGTAGATGACCTCGACGTTGCTGACGGACAGAAATGCGGTCGTGGCCATGGACGTAAAAACGGCCGCCTCGCGGCGGCCGTTTCGTTCGCGCAGATCCCGCTCAACCTTCCTTCGAGCAGTCGCGCGGCGTGATGCCCTTTTCCTTCGCGTACTGCGCGGCATCCGCTTCAACCTTGTCGCGCACCAGCTTGCGGTCGGGTTCCATCCAGTCGGTGATCACGTGCCACTTGGATCCGTCCCACTGCTGGAACTTCACCAGCCCGGACCCCTCGTGGTCGAAGCACGATACCTTGAGCGGCGGCATCAGGCCGACGGCGCCCAGCTCCTTCAGGCGCTTGTCGGTGATGTTGAGGTGCTCGATGCCCCATTGCATTTGCTCGCCGGTGATCGGTTTGCCCTTGCCGAAGTGCGCCTGGGCATTGCGGATCGCCTCGGTGGTGACGATTCCCGCGACCACACCGCGCGTGTGGTAAATGGAGCCGAAGCGCGACTTGTCGTCGAATTCGCCCTTGCCCTTGTCATAGACGTACTTCTGGATGTCTTTCATCACCGGGAAGTTGGAGCCCGGCAGGTTGAAGCCCGCCGAGATGTAGCCCTTGGCAGCGGCACCGGCCGGAATCACGTCCTCTTCCGCACCCGACCACCACACGCCGATCATCTTCTCGCGCGGGTAGCCGATGCGCGCCGCGGACTTGATCGCGGTCGGATTCATCACGCCCCAGCCCCACAGGATCACCCAGTCCGGACGGATCTGCCGGATCTGCAGCCATTGCGCCTGCTGCTCGTTGCCCGGGTGCGGCACCGCGATCGTCGTGAGATCGTAGCCGTACTCCTTCGCCATGTCCGTGAGGACCGGGATGGGCTCCTTGCCGTAGGCCGAGTCGTGGTACAGGAGCACGATCTTCTTGCCCTTCAGTTTGTCCATGCCGCCGGCCTTCTGGCCCATGAACTTCACCATCACGGTGGCCTGCGACCAGTAGGTGGTGATCAGCGGGAAGATGTACTTGAACACGCGGCCATCCGCCGCGGATGTGCGCCCGTAGCCCATGGAGATGATGGGGATATGGTCCGCGGTCGCCTTGTCGATCAGCGAATACGTGATGCCCGTGGATAGCGGGTGGATGACCGTGGCGCCCGTCGGGCCCTTGTTCTTCAACCGCTCATAGCACTCGACGCCGCGCGCATTGTTGTACTCGGTTTCGCACTTCTCCCAGGTCAGCTTGACGCCGTTGATGCCGCCGTCGCGCGTATTCAGCATCTGCATGTAATCGATGATGCCGCCGCCGAAGCCCGAACCGCCCGGTGCGTAGGGGCCGACCCAGTAGAACATGGCCGGCACGAACTGCTCCTTGGCCTGCGACAACGCGGCGCCGGAAAAGCCGACCGCGGCCGCCAATGCAAAGGCAAAAGTGATTCGTTTCATGATCTTGTCTCCTAGGGTTCGACTCTCTGCGGAGCCTGGTACAGATAGTGGAACATCCAGTATAGCCAATCCATTCCGAGTGTCTAGTGCGGGAACGGCCACAGCCGCAGCTTTTCCTTGGTGATCTGCCACAGCCGCGCCAGCCCGTGCGGCTCGACGATGAGAAAGAAGATGATCAGGCCGCCGAAGATCATCAGCTCGATGTTCGACACGATGGCGTGCGAGATCTCCAGGTCGAATCCGTGCGAGATCAGTCCGAACAGGCGGTTGAGGAAGATCGGCAGCAGCGTGATGAAGGCGGCGCCGAGGAAGGAGCCGAGGATCGAGCCTACGCCGCCGATGATGATCATGAACAGGATGCGGAAGGAAAGGTCGAGCGTGAACGCTTCGGGCTCGACGGTGCCCAGATAGGTGTAGGCATACAGCGCCCCGGCGATGCCGCAGTAGAAGGAACTGATGGCGAAGGCAAGCAGCTTGGTCTTCATCATCGGGATGCCGATGACGCTCGCCGCGACGTCCATGTCGCGCACCGCCATGAAGGCGCGCCCGGTCTCGCTGCGCATCAGGTTTTTGGCGAGCAGCGCCATCACCGCGACGATGCCGAGCGTCAGCAGGTACTTCGACGCCGGCGAACTGAACTCGTAGCCGAGGATCTCGACCTCTTGTGCCGTGATGACGCCGGTCGCGCTGTTATTGGTGATCCAGCCCCAGCGCTGGATTGCCCACAGGACGAAGAACTGGCAGGCGAGCGTCGCCACCGCCAGGTAGAAGCCCTTGATGCGCAGGCTCGGCAGCCCGAACACGATGCCGACCAGCGCCGCGCACAGCCCGGCGAGGATGAAGCTCGGGATGATGCCGAGCCAGGGCAGTCGCAGGACGAAGTTGTAGGCCATGAACGCGCCGACCGCCATGAAAGCGGCGGTGCCGAGCGACAGCTGCCCGGCGTAGCCGGTGAGGATGTTGAGGCCGAGCGCCGCCAGCGAGAAAATCAGGAACGGCACGATGATCGCCGACAGCCAGTATTCGTCGGCGAACATCGGCACGACGACAAACGCGAACAGCAGCAGCAGCGCCAGCGCGATACGGTCCTGGCGGATCGGGAAGATCTGCTGGTCCTCGGCATAGGTGGACTTGAACTGGCCGGCTTCGCGATAGAGCATCGTCAGACCCTGTCTATGATTTTTTCACCGAACAGCCCCTGCGGCCGCACGAGAAGGAACAGCAGCGCGATGACGTAGGCAAACCAGGACTCGATGCCGCCGCCGACCATCGGCCCAATGTACACCTCGGCCAGCTTCTCCGAGGCACCGACGATCAGGCCGCCGATGATCGCGCCCGGGATCGATTCGAAGCCGCCGAGAATCAGCACCGGCAGCGCCTTGAGCGCGATGAAGGTGAGGGCGTACTGCACGCCGTTCCTCGCCCCCCACATCAGGCCGGCGACCAGCGCGACGAACCCGGCGACCGCCCAGACGATCGCCCAGATGTGCTTCAGCGGGATGCCGACGGCCTGCGCTGCCTGGTGATCGTCAGCCACTGCCCGCAGCGCGCGTCCGATGCGCGTGTACTGGAAAAAGATCGCCAGCGCCGCCACCAGCACCGCGGCGATGCCGGAGGCGAAAAGGTCGAACTGGCTGATGTTGATGTTCGCCGTGTCGAGCAGCCACGCCATCGGCACATCCGGGATGCCGAGCTCGAGCGCGTGCGGCTGCGATCCCCAGACGATCTGCGACAGTCCTTCCAGGACGAAGGTCAGGCCGATGGTCGCCATGAACAGCGTGATCGGAGGCTGATTGACCAGCGGCCGCAGCACGATCTTCTCGATCGACACGCCGAGCACCACCATCACCGCCAGCGTGATCAACAGCGCCAGCCAGAAATTCACGCCCATCTTCACCACGGACACGAAAGTAAGCGCGGCGAAGAACACCATTGCCCCCTGGGCGAAATTGAACACGCCCGAGGCTTTGTAGATCAGCACGAAGCCGAGCGCCACCAGCGAATACATGATGCCGGCGAGCAGGCCGCCGATCAGCACCTCGAAGAAAAAGGACAGGTCAGTCAATGCGCGACTCCCAGGTAGGCGTCGATCACGGCCTGATCGGCGCGCACCTCGTCAGGCGTGCCGTCGGCGATCTTGCGCCCGTAGTCGAGCACCACGACACGGTCCGAAATGTCCATCACCACGCCCATGTCGTGCTCGATCAGCACGATGGTGGTGCCGTACTCGTCATTGACGTCGAGGATGAAGCGGCTCATGTCCTGCTTCTCCTCGACGTTCATGCCTGCCATCGGTTCGTCGAGCAGCAGCACCTGCGGCTCCATCGCCAGCGCGCGGCCCAGGTCCACGCGCTTCTGCAGCCCGTAGGGCAGCCGCCCGACCGGCGTCTTGCGGATGTGCTGGATCTCCATGAAGTCGATGACCTCTTCCGCCGCGCGCCGGTGCTCGAGCTCTTCGCGCCGCGCGCGCCCGATCCAGATCGCCTGCTCGAGGAAGCTGGTGCGCATCTTGAGATTGCGACCGGTCATGACGTTGTCCAGCACCGACATGCCCTTGAAGAGCGCGATGTTCTGGAACGTGCGCGCGATGCCCATGGACGCCGCCTCGTGCGGGTCCATGTCGTGGAATTCCTTCCACGCACCGTTGGCGCGCAGCCGGATCGTGCCGTGCTGCGGGTGGTAGACGCCGTTGATCACATTCAGCATCGAGCTCTTGCCCGCCCCATTGGGGCCGATGATTGCGCGCACTTCGTGCTCGCGCACGTCGAACGAGACATCCTGCAGCGCGTTGACGCCGCCGAAGGCGAGCGACACTCCCTCTACCGAGAGCACGGTCTCGCCGATGCGCCCGGCGCGGCTCATGCGGCGCGCTTCGCCGCCTCGGGACGGAAGGTCTTGGCGTCGCGGATCTTGAGGTCGGCCGAGATCGTCCCGGTGCGCCCGTCCTCGTACCTCACCTGCGCCTCGACATGCACTGACCGCTTGCCGCCGTACAGCGCATCGACGAGCGTGGCGTACTTCTCGGCGACGAAGCCCCGGCGCACCTTGCGCGTGCGCGTCAGCTCCTCGTCGTCGGCGTCCAGCACCTTGTGCAGGACGAGGAAGCGGTGGATCTGCGAGTTGGCGATCTCCGGCTCCTGCGCGAGGTCGGCGTTCACCTGCTCCACGCACTCGCGCACCAGCTCGTAGACCTCGTCGCGCGACGCGAGGTCGACGTAGCCCGAGTAAGGCATGTGGCGCTTCTCGGCCCAGTTGCCGACCGCTTCGGCGTCGATGTTGATGAAGGCGCAGACGCGATCGCGCTGGTGCCCGAAGGTGACGGCTTCCTGGATGTAGGGGAAGAACTTGAGCTTGTTCTCGAGATACTTGGGGGCGAAGAGGGTGCCGTCGGCGAGCTTGCCCACGTCCTTCACGCGGTCGATGATCTTCAGGTGGCCGTCGGGATCGAAGTAGCCGGCGTCGCCGGTGTGGAACCAGCCTTCGCGATCCTTCGCTTCCAGGGTTGCCTGCGGATTCTTGTAGTACTCCTTGAACAGCCCCGGCGAGCGGATCAGCAGTTCGCGCTCAGGCGTGAACTTCAGCTCGACGCCCGGTACCGCCGGGCCCACGGTGTCGGACTTGACCTGGCCGTTGGGCTGCACGCAGACGAACACGCTGGTCTCGGTCGAGCCGTAGAGCTGCTTCAGGTTGATGCCGATGGAACGATAGAACTTGAACAGGTCCGGGCCGATGGCCTCGCCCGCGGTGTAGGCGACGCGCACCCGGCTCATGCCGAGCACGTTGCGCAGCGGGCCGTACACCACGATGTCGCCGATCCAGTACTGCAGCCGCCCGAACGCGCCCACCGGCTTGCCGTCGAGCAGCGCCCCGCCCACACGGCGCGCGACGCCCATGAACTTGCCGTACAGCCAGCGCTTGAGGGCGCTGGCGTCCTCCATCCGAATCGACACCTGTGTGAGCAGCGCCTCCAGCACGCGTGGCGGCGCGAAGTAGTAGGTCGGCCCGATTTCGCGCATGTCGGTCATCAGCGTTTCGGCCGACTCCGGGCAGCAGATGCAATAGCCGGTGACGAACGGCTGCGCGTAGGAAAATATGTTCTGGCCGATCCACGCGGGCGGCAGGTAGGCGAGCACCACGTCGTGATCATCGAGGCCCTCGAGATCTGCCGCGGCCTTCGCGCGGTCGATGAGCGCATGGTGCGTGAGGACGACGCCCTTCGGCGTCCCCGTGGTCCCCGAGGTGAAGAACATCGCCGCGGTATCCGCCCCCCGGCCCTTGGCGATCTCGGTCTCGAGAAACGCCGGGTCGCGCGCGAGCGCCGTGCGCCCCGCTTGGAGCAATGACTCGTAGCTGGTGATCTCGGGCTGCGTATAGGAGCGCATGCCGCGGGGTTCGTCGAAGATGATGTGTTTCAGCGATGGGCAGTCCGGCAGGATTTCGAGCAGCTTGTCGACCTGCTCCTGGTCCTCCGCGACCGCGTGGGCGATCTCGGCGTTCTGGATCGGGAACGCCATCTCGGCGGCCACCGCGTCCTGGTACAGCGGCACCGGGATCGCGCCCAGGCACTGCGCGGCGCACATGGCTGCGTAAATGCGCGGCCGGTTGTCGCCCACCAGCGCCATGTGATCGCCTCGCGTGAGCCCCTGCTCGGCGAAGCCGCAGGCCAGCGCGCGCACTTCATCGGCAAACCGATGCCAGGTCCAGGTTTGCCAGATGCCGAGGTCCTTTTCGCGAATCGCCGGCCGCGCGCCGCGCACGCGCGCGTGCATCAGCAGCAGCTTGGGAAACGTATCGCACGTCCCGATGTCTAGGCTCATCGAACGACGTCCTCCTCCAAGAACGGGGGAATTCTTACACAGTTCCTCCGCCTTGCGCAGTGCAGCAAACGCGGGCTCTAGAATGCGGGTCCGTGCGCCGCTGCCTTCGACCGGTCGTCTTCCTCCTCGCGAGCGCCTGCGCGCCCATCGCCGCGCAGGCGCTCGAGTACCAGGTCGACATCAAGGCGCCGGAAGCGCTGGCGGCGCCATTGCGCAAGGGCCTGAACCTGACGCGATGGCAGGACGACGCGCAGATGACGCCCGGCCTTCTGCGGCGCCTGGCCGACGAAGCAGTCGTGGACGCGCGCGCGCTGGCCGCGGCGGAAGGCTACTTTTCGCCGCAGGTGCGCGTCGCGATC
>JBDTMD010000062.1:0-7829 GCA_039934435.1 Burkholderiales bacterium | reverse complement strand
GCTGGCGCAGGGCTTCGCGGCGGATGACACGGCCGCGGTGTGCGCCGTTCTCGAACAACGTTCTGGCCTGAGGAGACGACGACATGGCTGACTGGAAACGCATTCGCACGGTGTCGAAAAGGAAGATGCTGAAGCGCGTGGCGCGCTTTTCGAAGTTGAAGGGCTCGGACGGCGGCCTGCCCGACAGCCCGCTGCCGGAGTGCGAGCGCAAGCTCTACGCGGTGATCGGCTTCCAGCCGCCGAAAAAGCGCGGCAACCGGGCAACCACCTCGCCGGTCGGCGACGACGCATCGGCGATGCCGGCCATCGGCATCGCCGAGGGCTTCAACCTCGGCTACTGCAAGGCGAAGCCCGGCAAGGGCCCGCTGATGCACAACCACGACACCAACGAGACCTTCATCGCCATGACCGGGCGCTGGCGCTGCGAGTGGAACGAGGGCAGGAAAAAGCAGCACGTCGACCTCGGGCCCTACGACGTCATCACGTTTCCGACCGGGGTGGCGCGCCGCTTCATGAACGTCACCTATGACGAGCCGCGCAAGGAGCACCTGCTGATGTTCATCATCGGCGGCAACCAGCCGCGCGCCGAGTTCACGCCGGCGGCGATGCGTCGCTGCGAAGCCTGGCAGCTCGCCTACAGGCCGAGGTAGTACTGCTTGACGAGCTCGTTGTTCTTCAGCTCGGCGGCGCTCTTGCCCTCGAACGCGATCTCGCCGTGGACGATGATGTAGCCGCGATCGGCGATCTTGATCGCCTGGTTGAAGTTCTGCTCGGCCATCAGCACGGTGAGGTTGCGAGCCTCCTTCAACTGCTTGATCTTGGCGATCATGCGGTTGACGAGGATCGGGGCGAGGCCTACCGAGGGCTCGTCGATCAGCAGGATGCGCGGCTCGGTCATCAGCGCGCGCGCCACCGCCACCATCTGCTGCTCGCCGCCGCTCATGCTGCCGGCGAGCTGCCGGCGGCGTTCCTTCAGCGCCGGGAACACCTCGAACACGAACGCCAAGTTTTCGGTCAGCTTGGCGCGCGCGGCGCGGCGGTAGGCGCCGAGCAGCAGATTTTCCTCCACCGTCAGCGCCGGGAACAGGCGCCGGCCCTCGGGCACCAGCGAGATGCCCAGGCCGACGATCTCCTGCGGGCTCTTGCCGGCAAGGTCGATCGACTCGCCGTCGCGCTCGAAATGGATGCTGCCGCCGGTGGGCGCGACAATGCCCATGATGCACTTGATCAGCGTGCTCTTGCCGTTGCCGTTCGAGCCGAGCAGCACCACCGACTCGCCGTGCGCGACGTTGATCGACACGCCGTGCAGCACGCGCACCGCGCCGTAGCCGGCTTCCAGCCTGTCGACGACGAGCCTACTCTCCAAGGTAGGCCCTCTCGACGTCGGGATTCCTGACGATCTCGTCGGGTGTGCCTTCGGCGATCTTTTCGCCGGCGTCGAGCACGATGATGCGCTGCGAGAAGCGCATCACCGCGCGCATGATGTGCTCGATCATGATCACGGCCACGCCGCGCTTGTTGAGCGCCAGCAGGATCTCGATGATCTCGTCGACCTCGGCGCTGGAGAGGCCCGCCATCGCCTCGTCGGAGACCAGCAGCCGCGGCTTGGCGGCGAGCGCCCGCGCGAGCTCGAGCTTGCGCATGTCGACCTGAGTCAGGCCGGCCGAGTTCTGGTGCGCGCAGTGCTGCAGGCCGATGGATTCGAGCACCGCCATGGCCTCGTCGGTGATGTGCCGGTGCTCGGCCCGGTTCCAGGCCGCGTACTCGAGCGGCACGCGCAGGTTCTCCAGCACCGTCATGCTGCGGAACGGGCGCGGGATCTGGAAGCTGCGCGCCACGCCCAGGCGCGTGCGCAGGTGCGGCGCGAGGCGCGTGATGTCGCGGCCCTCGAAGTTGATGCTGCCCTCGTCGTTATAGAGCGCGCCCGAGATGCAGTTGATCATCGTCGTCTTGCCCGAGCCGTTGGGGCCGATCAGGCCGAGGCGCTCGCCGGCGCCGACGTGCAGGTCGACGCCGTTCAGCGCGACGAAGCCGCCGAAGCGCTTGGTCAGCGCGCGCACCTCGAGCACCGGCGCGCTCAAGGCTTGCGCCCCCAGTACTTGCGCGCGAGGCCGACGATGCCCTGCGGCGCCAGGCTGATGAACAGGACCAGCATGATGCCGACGAACAGCACATTCAGCGCCGAGGACACGGTGACGGTGATCACCTGCTGCGCCGAGCCGACGAGCAGCGCGCCGATCACCGGACCGATCCAGTGCGCGGTGCCGCCGATCATCGGCATGGCGATGGCGTTGACCGCGACGAACAGGCTGAACGCGGAGGCCGGGTCGACGAAGGTCACGAAATAGGGGTAGGGCGCGCCCGCCACGCCCATCATGGCGCCCATGACGGTGGCCGAAATGAGTTTGAGCTTCAGCGTCGGCACGCCCGCGCATTCGGCGGCGAGCTCGTCGTCGCGGATCGCCGCCAGGCCGCGCCCGAGTCGCGAGCGGACCAGCGCGCGCGATACGGCGACCGAGCCCAGGGTCAGCAGCAGCATCACCATGAACAGCATTTCGATGTAGCTGTTGAACCAGAGGTGGGTTTCGGGGGTGAGGATGTAGGCGCCGCGCGCGCCGCCGACGAACGACCAGTTGGTCATCAGGGTCTCGAAGACGATGGCCATGGCCAGCGTGGCGATGGAGAAGTACACGCCTTTCAGGCGCAGGGTCAGATAGCCCAGGCCGAGGCCGATCAGCCCGCCGACCAGGCCCGCGGCGATGATCATCAGCGGCAGCGGAAAGTCCGCGCCGAAGGTCTTGCCCAGCGCGATGCTCGTGTACGCGCCCACGGCAAAGAAGCCGGCGCTGCCGAAATTCACGTAGCCGGTGAAGCCGCCGAGGATGTTCCAGGCCACCGCCATCATCATCGCCTGCAGGATCGCGTAGACCGCGGTGTAGTAGTACTCGTTGGCGACCACCTGGGTGAACGCGAATCCGGCGAGGAGCACCGCAGCGAGCGCGCCCCAGAAAACGACATCGGCCTTGTCGTGGAACATCCTCAGCCGCCTTCTAGGCCCGGCCGAACAGGCCCGAGGGCCGCACGGCGAGGGTCAGCAGCAGCGCGCCGAAGGCCACCGCCGGCGCCCAGGACGGGCCGGCGAAGCTGCTGACGAACGACTCGAGGACACCGATCAGCAGCGCCGCGATCACCATGCCCGGGATGCTGCCCATGCCGCCGAGCACCACGATGGCGAAAGCGCGCCCGATGTACGCGCGCCCGAGCGAGGGCTCAACCGGCCCGATGATGATCAGCAGCGAGCCGGCGATCGCCGTGGTCGCGATCGCCAGGCCGAAGGCGAGCTGCTTGACGCGCACCGGGTCGGCGCCCATCAGCTGCAGCGCAAGGCGGTCCTGCGCCACGGCCAGGATCGCGCGCCCGGTGAAGGTGCGCGAAAGATACAGCCAGACCCCGCCGGTCATCAGGCTCGCCACAACGAAAGGCACCACCAGCCGCAGCGGCAGGCCGACGAAACCGAGGTCGATGTTCTTGCCGAGGTAGTCCGCGGTCACCAGCCGGTAGTCGACGCCGTAGACCAGGATCAGCACCACCTCGATGATGAACATGACGCCGAAGAAGAACGCGAGACCGGAGAGCGACTCCTGCCCGGTGCGCTCGAACGCGGCGTAGTAGATGCGGTAGATCAGCACGCCGGCGACGAAGAACAGCGGCGCCACGATGATTCCCCCCAGCACCGGATCGAGCCCGAAGCTCGAATTCAGGATCCAGGCGATGTATGAGCCGACGACGATGAACGCCGGATGGGCGATGTTGACGATGTCGAGCTGGCCGAAGGTGATCGACAGCCCGACCGAGACCGACGCGTAGAACGCGCCGAGCAGGATGCCCGCGACGATGGCGTTGACGAACAGATCCATGGGCTACGCCATCGTGCGCGGGCGCCTGCCGGGGCGCGGGCTTACTGCTTGTACGGGTAGGCGATGTCCCCCGATTTCCAGGCCTTCGGGTAGAGCACGATGCGCTTGCCGGGCCCGGCGAACTGCTCCAGGTTGTTCGGCTGCACGTCGCGGAACTGGATCTGCAGCACGCGGCTGGTCGCCCACTCGCCGTTCTTGGCGAACTTGACCTTGCCGACCACCGTATCGAACGTCGCCTTGTGCATGTAGGCGGCGATCTTGCCCTGGTCGAGGGTCTTGGTGGCCTCGATCGCCTGTTGGTACACCTGCAGGTAGGCGTAGGCGTAGGGCGGCAGGTAGTGGCCGAGCGGATCGACGCCCTTGTCCTTGGCCGCGGCTGCCTGGTACTTCTTCAGGAATTCCTCGATCCCCGGGAAGTTCAGCGTCGGCTCGGGAACCCAGAAGTCGTAATTGATGATGCCGTTCATCAGCGGGCCGAGGTTCTGCTGGATCGCCGCGAACTGCAGCCCGACCATGCAGCCGCCGAGCATCTTCGCCTTCAGGCCGACCTCGTGGGCCGCCTTCACGATACCCACCGACTGCGGCGGGTAGCTCGCGACGTAGATGATGTCGGCCTTGGTCGCCTCGATGGCGCGCACGATCGGCGTGTAATCCGTGGTCGTGGGCGGGAAGGTCTTGTCGTAGACGATCTTGAAGCCGCCCGCCTTGGCGTTGGCGCGCGCGCCGGCGGCCGCGTTCAGCGCGAACTCGGCGTCCGCGGCGATGATCGCCACGGTCTTCGGCTTGGGATTTTGCTCCGCGGCGAGCTGGAAGAAGCCGCGCGACCAGTCGAGCTTGGGCTCGGGGCCCGCCGGCATGATGCCGAAATAGCGGTCGTACTTGAACTCGTCATTCACCGCCAGGCCAAACAGCGACGGAAACACCAGTTTTTTCCGCATCACGATCGGCATCGCCGGCGCGATCTCGTTGGTGCCGTAGCTCGACACCACGAGGTCGACCTTGTCGACGTCGAGCAGCTTGGTGTAGATGCCCGGCACCGTGGCCGGGTTGGTGGCGTCGTCGTAGTAGACGAACTCGACCTGCCGGCCGAGGATGCCGCCCTTCTTGTTGACGTCGTCGCGCCAGATCTCCATGCCGATGAGCGCCGCCTTGCCCGCGCCGGCGAGGCCGCCGGTGAGCGCCATGCTGAAGCCGATCTTGATCGGTTCGCCGGCCGCGGCAGCGCCCGCAAACACCGCGGATACCAAAGCAATGCCGAATGTGCGCAGCACGCTGCGCGATGCAGTCCTGATCATGGGTTCCTCCTCCTTGGTGAGACGCCCCGGGGCCATCGTGCCACGTCCCGGGCGCGAGCGTCAACGCAATACGAGTCTTCAGCCGTGCAGGTCGGCCGGCGCGCCCTGCTGGCGCGACGGATGCGAGCGCGAAAACGCCTCCAGCTTCATGCATTCGCCGTACACGCGCATCGCGTTCGGTACGCCGGAAACGTCGCAGTGCCCGTACTCCTTCGCCGCGATGACCTGCGAGGCGACGCAGATGTCGGCGAGCGTCGGCGCGTCGCCGTGGCAGAAGCGCCCGGTGTCGCGCGCATGAACCAGGTGCTGCTCGAGCGCTTCGAGCGCCTTCAGCGACCAGTGCGCGACCCAGCGGTTGCGCGCCGGCTCGTCCGCGCCGAGCTCCTGCTCGAGGTACTTGCGGATCCGCGGCACGATCAGCGGGTGGCCGTCGCTGACGCAGATCTGGCACAGGCCGCGCACGCGCGCGCGGCCGAGCGCATCGCGCGGCAGCAGCGCCGGCTGCGGCCGCATCTCCTCGAGGTACTCGAGGATCGCCATCGACTGGAACAGCGGCGCGCCGCCGCCCTCGACGACGAGCGCCGGCACCAGGCTCTGCGGATTCAACTTGCGGTAGGCGTCGTCGAACTGCCGGCCCTGCAGGATGTCGACGGAGATCTCGGGCGCGTCGAGCTCGAGTCCCTTCAGCGCGAGCGCCACGCGCACGCGATAGGTCGCGAGCGAGCGCCAGAAGCCATAGAGTTTCATCGGTTCACGCAACCTTTCCGAGCGCCTTGAGGATGCGCTCCGGGGTGAAGGGCATCGAGGTGACGCGCGCACCGAGCGGGGCGAGCGCGTCGTTGACGGCGTTCATCACCGCGCCCGGCGCGCCCGCGGTGCCGGCTTCGCCCACGCCCTTGGCGCCGAGCTGCGACTGGCGCGTCGGCGTCTCGATGTGCGCGCAGACGATGTCGGGCATTTCGCCCGCCATCGGCACGAGGTAATCCGCCATGTTGCCGTTGAGCAGCTGGCCGCTTTCGTCGTACAGGCACTCCTCGTAAAGCGCGGCGCCGATGCCCTGCACGACGCCGCCGCGGATCTGCTCGTCGACCAGCAGCGGGTTGATCACCGTGCCGCAGTCCTCCACGCACCAGTGCTTGAGCAGTTTCACCATGCCGGTGTCGGGATCAAGCTCGACCAGCGAGGCCTGGATGCCGTTGGTGAAAGTGAAGCCGTACTGGCGCGGCGTGTAGTGGCGCGTCACCGTCAGCTCGGCCTGGAAATCGGCCGGCAGCGTGTCGGGCCGGAAGTAGCCGACGCGCCCGAGCTCGGCGAGCGGCAGCATCGCTGCCTGCGAGAGCCTGCTCACCACCGCGTCGTCGCGCACGTCGAGCTCGGCCTTGTCCACCTTCAGGATCGCCGCCGCCACGTCGAGCATGTTGGCGCGCAGCGCGCGGCCGGCGAGCAGCACCGCCTCGCCGCCGATGCCGGCGCCGCGCGAGGCCCAGGTGCCGCCGCCGTAGGGCGTGACGCCAGTGTCGCCGGTGATGACGCGCACCTTGTCCAGGCTGACGCCGACCGCGCTCGCCGCGATCTGCGCGAAGATCGCCTCCGTGCCCTGGCCCTGCTCGGTGACGCTGCACATCACGGTCAGCATGCCGGTCGGCTCCAGGCGCAGCGTGGCCCCGTCCTGCGCCGAGATGCGCGCGCCGCCGACGCCATAGAACGCGGGCGAAGGGTTGGTCACTTCGATCATCGCCGCCAGGCCGATGCCGCGATAGACTTTCTTTTTCCTCAGCGCCGCCTGCTCCTCGCGCAGTTTCTTGTAGTCCATCAGCGCAAGGAGTTTGTCGAGCGTCTGGTGATGCGAGAGCTTTTCGAACTTGAGGCCCGAGGGAAACGTATACGGGTAGGCGTCGTCCGGGATCATGTTTATCCTGCGGAACGCGGCCGGGTCCATGCCGAGCTTCGCCGCGGCGAGGTCGACGATCGACTCGGTCAGCGCCACGGCGATCGGGTGGCCCACGGCGCGGTACTGGCAGGTGACGTTCTTGTTGGTGAACACGACGTTCAGCCTGGCGCGGTACTTCTGGTGCTTGTAGGGGCCGCCGGTCAGATTCACCACCTGGTTGCCCTCGATGCCGCTGGTGCGCGGGTAGACCGAATAGGGACCGATCGGCGTCAGGTCGTCGAGCTCGAAGGCGAGGATCTCGCCTGCCTTGGTGCAGGCAAGGCGCACTTTCGTCCGGTGCTCGCGCGCGTGGATGTCGGAGACGAACGATTCCAGCCGGTCGGCGACGAACTTCACGGGGCGGCGCAGCATCACCGAAAGCGCCGCGGTGGCCATTTCGTCCGGATAAACGTGCACCTTGATGCCGAACGAGCCGCCGACGTCCTTGGTGATGACGCGCACGCTCGCTTCCGGAATGCCGAGGTGGCGCGAGAAGATGTCCTGCATCATGTGCGGCGCCTGCGTCGCGTGGTACACGGTGAGCGAGTGCTCGGCGGCGTTGTAGTCGGCGAGCAGGGCGCGGCCTTCGACGCACACGCCGGTATGCCGCCCGAAGCCGTAGGTCTCCTCGGCAACTTTCTTGGTCGGCTCAACTTGTGCCGATCCGCAGATATCTTGGGCTCGCTT
>JBDTMD010000061.1:0-7844 GCA_039934435.1 Burkholderiales bacterium | reverse complement strand
GCGTCATCGGCCCGACCGCGGCCGGCAAGTCCACGCTCGCGCGCCTCGCCGTCGGGGTGTGGAAACCCGCGGCGGGCGCGGTGCGGCTCGACGGGGCGGACGTGGCGAGTTGGCCGCGCGATCAACTTGGACCCTTTATTGGCTACGTGCCGCAGGCGGTGGGTCTGTTCTCCGGCACCGTCGCCGCGAACATCGCCCGTCTCGGCGATCCGGATGCCGCCGCCGTGATCCGCGCCGCGCAGCGCGCGCACGCGCACGACATGATCCTCCGGTTACCGAAGGGCTACGACACCGAGGTCGGCGAAGCGGGCGCCGGCCTGTCGCCCGGGCAGCGGCAGCGCGTGGCGCTCGCGCGCGCGCTGTACGGCGAACCCCGCCTGGTGGTGCTCGACGAGCCGAACGCCAACCTCGACGGCGAAGGCGATGAGGCGCTCGTGCGCACGTTGCACGGCCTGAAGGAGTCGAGCGTGACCGTCGTGGTCGTCGCGCACCGCCCATCGCTGCTCGCCGGCGTCGACAAGCTCCTCGTGCTGAAGGACGGCGTCGTCGAGTTGTTCGGGCCGCGTGCCGACGTGATCGGGCGCGTGACCCGCAGCATGCCGCCGGTGCGAGGGGCTGCATGAGCGCCGCGCGACCGGAGACCGGCGAGCTGACGCGCATCGCGCGGAGTGGCCTCGCGGTCGTGTTGCTTGGGCTGCTTGCACTGGGGGTGTGGCTCGTGCTGGCGCCGCTGTCCGGGGCGATCATCGCGCCGGGCTTCGTCAAGGTGGACATGAACCGCAAGGTCGTCCAGCACCAGGAAGGCGGCATCATCAAGCAGGTCCTGGTGCGCGACGGCGAGCACGTGCGCCAGGGACAGGTCCTGGTTGTCATCGACGACGTGCGCCTGGATGCAACGCTCGATCTTCTGCGCACGCAGCACGACGGCGAGCGCGCCAAGGCGGCGCGCCTGGAAGCGGAGCGCGCCTTCCTGCCCGCGGTGACTTTTCCGCCCGAACTCGCCGCGCGGCGCAGCGAGCCCAAGGTCGCCGAGCTCCTGCAGCGTGAGACCGCGCTGTTCCGTGCGCGGCGCGAGGCGCTCGACAGCCAGGTCGCGGTGCTGCGCAAGCACATCCGCCATACCGTGGACGAAGCGCAGGCGCTGGCCGGGCAGATCGCCGCCGAGGAACGGGCGCTGAAATCGCAGAAGGAGGAGCTGGCGGTGAACCAGCAGCTCTTCAAGCAGGGATTCGTTCAGAAAACGCGGCTCATGAGCCTCGAGCGCGCCGTGGCCGACTACGAGGCGCGCTGGGAGGAGCACCGCGCGGAGCTCGCCAAGACGCGCCAGCGCAGCTCGGAGGTGGAATTGCGGGTCCTGGCGCAACGAAACGCCTACGTGCAGAGCGCGACCGACGAGTTGAAGGAAATCAGTACGCGCCTGTTCGATCTCGAGGAGCGGCTGCGACCGTCGAAGGATGCCTCCGACCGGCAGCGCATCGCTGCGCCGATCGCCGGCGAGGTGGTGGGCCTGCTCGGCTTCGCGCCGGGCGCGGTGGTCGGGCCGCGCGAGGTGCTGATGGAGATCGTGCCCGAGGACAAGAACCTCATCGTCGAGGCACGCATCCGCCCCGAGGACATCAACCATGTGCGCGCGGGCTTCCCGGCCGAAGTACGGCTAACGGCGTATCAGACGCGCACCACGCCACTGGTCGCCGGCAGCGGGCACTACGTGGCCGCGGGCCGCATGGTGGACACGCAGTCAGGGGCGCCGTATTACGTGGTGCAGGTGGACGTGACCGCGGGTGCGCTGGCGGCTGCGGGCAACCTGCGCATGCAGGCCGGCATGCCGGCCGAGGTGTACATCCGCACCGACAGCCGCACGGCGTTCGACTACCTGTTCGCGCCGGTGACGGCCTACCTCAGGCGGGGAATGCGCGAGCCGATGTAGCGGGCTAGATGACCGTGAAGTCGACGTGTGCCGGGGCTACCGAGCTGAGGCTGCCGTCGAAGGCCGTGTAGTCGAAACTATCGGAAATAGTACCGGCCAAAAGATCGGGTAGCTTTTCCGTGCCTGGCGCATAGACGAGCATGATTTCGCCCGTGGCATGGTCGAACGTTATTGCGGCGCCGAGTGCGCTCGTTGGCGAGATGGATCCAATCGTGAGGAGATCGTGCGGCGTGTCGACGTCGGTGTCGTTGGCCAGGAGTTGCGCGGCGTGGATGTTGACAGTAGCGCCTGTGCCGCCGCCGCTGCGGTCACCGGCAGCCCAGGCCACGGCGCGCTCGAAGATTTGGTCGAGGACACCAGTGCGGATTGGTGTCTCGCCCAAGGCGATTTTCGGTTGGAAAACGTCGTTCGCCAGATACATCCCGCCCAGGTAAGCGGTCCGGCCTAATCCGACGACGGCATCGTAGGCGATAGCCGGCAGGACGGCTCCAATCTGGCTTGTCTGGTCGGGATCGGTCGAAATGCCTGTCGCCAGCTTGACCGCTCCCGCGTCGACATCGATCGACTTCGCCAGTTCCCAGCCAAATTTCGAGCTGGACTGGAAACTCGAAAGTCCGCCGGCGATCGCGTGCGTCGGGTCAAGTACCGTAAAGGTGTCGGCACCCGGCTGGCGAGTACCCGCATAGTTGTTGCCGGCTGTCGTGATCGGCGTGATGTAGTCGGCGTCGCCTTTGATGCCTGCATCCATTATGGAGAGGGCGCCGGCAAACCATCCCGTGGTAATAACACCGCCGCCGGAATCGACGAAACCGCGCAGGGCGGAAAAAATTCCAGTTGCGGTGCTGTAATCAAGAGACCCGCTGTCGCCAAGTACCACGACGTCGTAGTTGGCAACGGTGAGATCCGTCCAAGCCCTTGTGTTGGTGTACTCAATCGCAGTAGTGCTGAAATTGAAGACGGTTGAATCGTTGAGTTGGCCTTGGGCCTGCAGATAGCTACTGGTTGCAAGGCCAACCACCGCGACGCGGATCGAGCCAGCGCTTCCGCTGACGGTGGCGGTGAGATTTTCGAGTGAGTCATCAACTGCGATCGGCGCGTCGTTCACGCCAGTCACCACGACATCGACAAAAGAGAAGGCGTTGGCGCCGTGCGAATCGACGATGGTGTAATCGATTACGACATTCGCCAACGCCCCGGCCGCCAGGTATTGATAGCTGTCGCCCGGGTTGTAATCGATCTGACCGCCAATGATCGTGGCCGTGCCCAGACCGACCGTTACGCCAGCCGTGACTAAAGAGAGTGCATTGCCCGAATCATTGGCAAGTGCGTTGATTACTACTGGGTGATCCTCGTCGGTGGTCGCACTATCGGAATTCGCCACTGGCGGAGTGTTGCCGCCGATCTCCACGATCTTGAGTGCTTCGAAATTGCGTACGGTGAGATCAAAGCTGCTGAAATGGAACGCCTTGCCGTCGTCGCCGTGCGCATTCGACTTGCCGTCCAGGAAGGCCTGGAACGCGGATATGTCATTTTTCGCTGCCGCCAACTCAGCCGAAGTCAGCGTGAGTTGCAGGGTGTCAAAACCCTTGCCACCGTCGTAGAAGTCATGCGCGCCGACGTTCTCCGAAAGCGTGTAATTGGCGAGGTCGTCACCCTTTCCGCCAAAGACCTTGTCGTTGCCCGCGCCGCCATCGACTTGGTCGTTGCCCTTGCCACCGAAGACGAAGTCGTCGCCGGTGCCGCCGAACACCTGATCGTTCCCCTTGCCGCCGAAGAGCACGTCGTTGCCGGCGCCGCCATCGATCTTGTCGTTGCCGTTCTTGCCGAGGATTAGATCCCTGCCGTCCGTTCCCTGGAGTACGTCGCCGAGCTTGGTACCCAGGATCACGTTGATCTTGTCCATGATCTTGTGCCCGGAATCGTGCTCGTGATCATTGCCGCGATCGTGGTCATCGTCCCGGCGATCGGACTTTTCGTTGCGATTCTTGTCCTTCGACATGCTTTCCCCCTTAGGGACCGCCAGAGTTGTGTGGGCGGCGCGATAGGATTATGCAACGTGAAACGTCACGCCAGTAATCGAAGCCCCTGTCAAAAAGCGTAATATTCGCGATGGCTGCGGCAAATGTCATATCCCGACCCGGGACGCACCGCCGAATTAGACTCGAAGCGCTGCGATGACCAACGTCTCCGACATCGCCAAGCTGGTCGCGGGTGAATCCCTCGACGCCGATCCGGCCGAAACGCGGGAATGGCTCGAGGCCCTGGACGCGCTGGTCGCCGCTGCCGGCAAGGAGCGCGCGCGCTATGTCATGGGGCGGCTCACCGAGCACGCCGGTGCGCTCGACGTGCAGACGCGGGCGCGCTTCAACACGCCCTACTGCAACACGATCTGGCCCCAGGAACAGCCGCCGTTCCCAGGCGATTTCACCATCGAGCAGCGCCTCGCCTCGATCATCCGCTGGAACGCTCTCGCCATGGTGGTGCGCGCCAACCGTGCGCACGCCGAGCTCGGCGGCCACATCGCGAGTTTCGCTTCGGCCGCCGACCTGTTCGAAGTGGGGTTCAACCATTTCTTCCGCGGTCATGAGGCCCCGGGCGGCGCGGACCTCGTCTACTTCCAGCCGCATTCGGCGCCGGGCGTATACGCGCGCGCCTTTCTCGAGGGCCGACTGACGGAAGCCCAGCTCAACAGCTACCGCCGCGAAACCGGCGGCCAGGGGCTTTCCTCCTACCCTCACCCCTGGCTGATGCCGAAATTCTGGCAGTTTCCCACTGGCTCGATGGGCCTGGGGCCGTTGAACGCCATCTACCAGGCGCGCTTCATGCGCTATCTCGAGCAGCGCGGGGTGCTGAAGACACAGGGTCGCAAGGTGTGGGCCTTCCCGGGCGACGGCGAGATGGACGAGCCCGAGTCGCTGGCGGGCCTCTCTATCGCGGCGCGCGAGGGCCTGGACAACCTGATCTTCGTCGTCAACTGCAACCTGCAGCGCCTCGACGGCCCGGTGCGCGGCAACAGCTCGGTGATCCAGGAGCTGGAGGGCCTGTTTGCTGGTGCGGGCTGGAACGTGGTCAAGCTGATCTGGGGGAGCGACTGGGATCCGCTCTTTGCCCGCGATCACGAGGGCGTGATCCTGCGGCGGCTGCACGAAACCGTGGACGGCGAATTCCAGACCTACGCCGCCACCGACGGGCGCTTCAACCGCGAGCACTTCTTCAACAAATATCCGGAGCTGAAGGCGCTGGTGGCCGACCTGACGGACGACGACATCGACCGCCTGAAGCGCGGCGGCCACGACCCGGTGAAGATTTACTCCGCCTACCACGCCGCCGTGAATCACAAGGGCCAGCCCACGGTCATTCTCGCCAAGACCAAGAAGGGCTACGGCATGGGCACCTGGGGGCAGGGCAAGATGGGCACCCATCAGCAGAAAAAGCTCGACGACGACGCGCTGAAGGCGTTCCGCGACCGCTTCGCCCTGCCGCTCTCGGACGAGGAAGTGATCGGGCTCAAGTTCTACCGGCCCGCCGATGGCTCGCCGGAAATGCGCTATCTGCACGCCAAGCGCGAGCGTCTCGGCGGCTACCTGCCGGAGCGCAGGACGCAGGCGAAGAAATTGAAAGTGCCGGCACGCGCAGCGTTCGCCAAGTTCCTCGAAGGCTCGGGCGGGCGCGAGCAGTCCACCACCATGCAGTACGTGCAGCTCCTGTCGCTGCTGCTCAAGGATCCCGGGCTCGGCAAGTACGTGGTGCCCATCGTCGCCGACGAGGCGCGCACCTTCGGCATGCAGTCACTGTTCCGCAACGTCGCCATCTATGCGCCGCACGGCCAGCTCTACGAGCCCGAGGACCGCGAGGAGCTGCTCTATTACAAGGAGGCGCAGGACGGGCAAATCCTGGAGGAGGGCATCACCGAGGCGGGCGCGCTCGCCTCGTGGATCGCGGCGGCCACCAGCTACAGCACGCACGGCGTGCCGATGCTGCCGTTCTACATCTTCTATTCGATGTTCGGTTTCCAGCGTGTGGGCGACCTGATCTGGGCGGCGGCCGACTCGCGCTCGCGCGGCTTCCTGGTCGGCGCCACTGCGGGCCGCACGACGCTCGCGGGCGAAGGGCTGCAGCATCAGGACGGCTCGAGCCACCTCGTTGCCTCGACTATCCCGAACTGCGTCGCCTATGACCCCTGCTACGGCTACGAGCTCGCCGTCATCCTTCAGGACGGCGCGCGGCGCATGCTCGAGGCGGACGAGGACGTGTTCTATTACGTCACGGTAATGAACGAGAACTACGCCCACCCGAAGATGCCGGCGGGCGCGGAGGAAGGCATTCTCAAGGGCATGCACCGCGTGCGTGCCGCGGGCAAGGGGAAAAAGCAAGCGCGCTTGCTCGGCGCCGGCGCGATATTGCGCGAGGCGCTTGCGGCGGCTGAAGTACTCGAGTCGGACCACGGCGTGGCGGTGGAGGTTTGGTCGGTGACGAGCTTTACCGAGCTGCGCCGCGATGGTCGCGCGGAGAAGGAACCCTGGGTGGCGCGATGTCTCGAAGGCGGGCAGGGACCCGTGATAGCGGCGAGCGACTACGTGAGCGCGCTCGCCGATCTGATTCGCGAGTGGGTGCCGGGGCGCTACGTGACGCTCGGCACCGACGGCTTCGGCAGGAGCGATACGCGCGCGGCGCTGCGCAAGTATTTCGGCGTCGACCGCGAGAGCATCGTACGCGCGGCGCTTGGCGCGCTCGGCGACTAGCGCCCGTAGAACTTCTTCACCGTGTCTTCGGCCACCTGCTGCAGGAACGCCGCGATCGCCGTGTCGACCTTGCCGAAGTAATCGTAGGTATTGCCGACCGGCGACTTGCCGTACAGGCTGGCGTAGACCACGCAGGCCGCAAGATAGGTGCCGATCAGGTCGGGGTGGCTGCCGTCGTAGGTCTTCTGCAGCGGGATATCCGGCTTGCGGCGGTACGCCTCCTCGAATGCCAGGCCCACGGGAATGACCAGGGCGCCGACTTCGTTTCCTACCGAGACGTACATGTCCTCGATCTTGCGGATCATGTCCGGGCTCGCGTTCTTGTTCGGCGCGACGTAGGCGTGGGTCATGTAGAGCGCCGTCTTGGCGCCGGTCTTGACGATGTCGGCGTTGAACTCGACGACCTTGTCGTGGAAAGACTTGCGCTTTGCGTCGCTCAGCGCGGCGCTGCTGTTGCCTTGCAAGATGACGATTTCGAACGGCTCCTTGCCCAGGCGCCCCGAGACGAGAAGGCCCTTCACGTCCTGCTCCGAAAGCGGTGCGCCGCCGATGGTCGCGGATTTGTAGTGCAGCTGCTTCTCGGTCGCGATGCCGGCGGCGTCGACCATGCGCCGCACGTGGTTGTGCAGGCTGTCGTTGTAATAGAGGTAGCTGTTGCCGACGAACAGGATGCGGTGCGGCGTGTCGACCGGACGCTGTTTGACCGCGGGCACCGGCGCGGCCGCGGCGAGCGCGGTCCAGGCGGCGAGGGCAAATCCGAACGCGAGGCACAGGCGAGTCTTCATGGCGACTCGAACTCCATCAACAGGCTTCCAGGCGCGACCTGCGCGCCGCAGACTACGTGCACGGCTTTCACACGCAGTGCCGTCGGCGCGGCGAGCGTGTGCTCCATTTTCATCGCTTCGAGCACCACCAGCGCGCTGCCCTGCGAAACCGAGTCCCCGGCCTTGGCGTGCACGGCGACCACGCGCCCGTTCATGGGCGCGGCGAGGCCGCGGCCGTCGAACCCCGCGGCGCGCTTCGCGGGCGGGTCCATGGTGGCGTCGCGCCAGCTATAGCTGTGGCCGCCGCGGGCGAAGTGGATCGTGGAACCGTCGAGCGCGTGGGGTGCATCCGCGTGTGCCGCGCGCCAGGCGTTGCTCCAGCCCGACCACTCGCCGTAGCCAGCGGCTGCG
>JBDTMD010000060.1:0-7918 GCA_039934435.1 Burkholderiales bacterium | reverse complement strand
AGCAGGCCCAACTCGCCTTCGTTGACAATGAAAGCCATATCAACGTTCGCAGCCACCGGCGCGCGCTCGGTGGCCTATGCAAAGCACAGCACTCGTTCGCGCGTCCGTGTGGGCTGCGCTGTTAGACCGCTTACGAGCTGCGCGCATACCTATGCCTTGGATTTCCCGCGGGTCAGGTTTACCAACGTGCCGAGAATCGGACCGTAAAGCCAACGGTTTAGGGCCTTTGATACATTGACGTCTGCCATCCGGGATAGCCGAGCGACCTCCTCACAAACGAACTCGCCCTCCTCGGTGTCAAAGTCTGACCTGCTGGCGTGGATAAGAAAAGTAGTAAGAGTGCGTCTGAGTTCATTTTGTGCGGCACCAGCGCGCGATTGAGCGACAAGGTTCGACGCGACTTCGTTGAACATAGCCTCGAGCTTGGCGCACAAGGCTGGCGGCGAAGGATTTAATCCTCTGCGCTGCCATGCAGCATCCGCGAACTTGCGTTCCGCTATGAACTGCTCTAGCGCTTCCACCTGAGATGCCATTTGCTAAGCGGTCTAACGTCCAATAACCAGCATAAAGTGCGGCCTATCATAGACCCGCCGCCAAACCTCGGCCCGCTTTCCCTTTCGATCTCGCAACTTGCGCGCCCGCACCCGGCATCGACGGCGTGATAGGCCGCAGAAAACGGTACAAATCGCTGATCTCATGACGCTATCGCGAAAAACGACGGCAAGCCACTACTCCGGCACGACGATCTTCGAATCCTCGCGGTTGCCCCACTCCCCCCACGACGAGACGTAATTCCTGACCCGCGGATAGCCGAGCGACTTCAGCGCAATGAACGTGCTCGCCGAGCGGTAGCCGCCCTGACACAGCGGAATCACCGTCTTGTCCGCGGTCACTCCCCGCGACTCATACAGCTTGCGAATCTCGTCCGCCGGCCGGTACGCACCCTTAGCATTTAGGTGTTCGCGCCAGAACACGTGCACCGCGCCCGGAATGGTGCCGACGCGGCGCGCGCGCTTCTCCGCGCCCCGATACTCGGACTCGCGCCGCACGTCGAGGATCACGCTGTCTTCGTCGCCGATCGCGCGATGCACGTCGAAACGCGTCGCCAGCAGGTCGAGATTCATCTTGCCCTTGAAAGGCGGCGCGGTCGGCGGCGCCTTGGTTGGATCGACCGGTGCCGGTGCCGAAGTCACGCGCGCAAGCTCCCCGCCTGCAGCGACCCACGCCCGGGCGCCGCCGTCGAGCAGCCGGACATCCGGATGGCCCAGCACGGCGAGCAGCCACACCGCGCGCGCCGCGCGCTCTCCCGACTCGTGGTCGTAGATCACGACCGCCTTGTCGACGGAAACGCCTCTTCCGCCAAACAGAACGCGGAAGATGGCGAGGAAGGAATTCAGCGGCGCTTCCGACGAGTCGTTCAGGCTGACGCCGTAGATATCGAGGTGCGCGCTGCCCGGAATGTGGCCAAGCGCGAAATCCTCCGCGGGACGCAGGTCGATCACGGTCACCGCATTCAGGCGCTCGCCCAGCTCGCGCGCGCCGATCAGGTAGCGCGGGTCGGCAAACCCCACTACCTGCACTTCAGGTTCGCCGACCAGTCGGTGATCGGCTTCGAGCAGTCCTGCTCGTTCACCTGGCGCGCGGCATCGAGTGTGCGCGCACCAGGGCGCTCGGGCTCAAGCCCGCGCTCGCGCGCCGCCTGGCTGCCGCCGTATTCCGCCGCAATCAGGCCGATGCCGATCAGCAACCAGGCCGCTGCACTCCCCTGCCCGCTGTAGCCGGCCGAAACGCTGGTGGTGGTGGCGGTCGTGCCGCCGCCCGAATTCATCTGCACGCTGGCGTGCGTGCAGCCGGTGATCAGAACGAACACTATGAGGCCAAGGCGTTTCATGTCGTCGCCCGCACCAGCCGATCCCGCACCCCGGCCCATTCCGGAGTCTCGGGCGGCGCTTCGACGAGGATACTCTCGCAGCCGGCGCCATCCAACTCGCGCAGCGCGGCGTAGAGCCGCCGCGCATATCCCAGGGGCTCGCGCGGCATGCGCAGCCAGCATTCGACGCGCTCGTCGGGACGGGAAAAAGCAAGCACCGCGACGGCCTTTCCAAGACGCGAGATTTCGCGATCGAGCTCGTGCGGCGGCACGAGGCGCGCGGGTGTCTTCGGTGCATAGTGGCGCTCGAGCCCGCCCGAGTGACGCGGCGAGTCGCCGCGTTTCTCCTGGATCAGCGCGCCCAGCACCTGCTCGAGCTCATTGCGGGAAATGTGTCCCGGCCTGAGGAGCACCGCGCCTTCGCCCGACAGATCGACGATGGTGGATTCGATGCCTACCGCGCTCGGCCCGCCGTCGAGCACCAGCTCGGCGTCCGGGCCGAGATCGGCGCGTACGTGCACGGCCGTAGTCGGCGAGAGCTGGCCGAAACGATTCGCCGACGGTGCGGCGACGCCGCCGCCGAAAGCCTTCAGCAATTCCTGCGCCACCGGATGCGCCGGCACGCGCAGGCCGATCGTGTCCTGGCCGCCGGTGACGAAGTCGCCCGCTTTCTTCGAACGCTTGAGGACCAGGGTCAACGGGCCCGGCCAGAATTTCCCGGCAAGCTTCTTTGCGCCTTCCGGGACTTCCCGTGCCCAGGCAAACGCCTGTCTGGCGTCGGCGAAGTGCACGATCACCGGATGGTCCGCCGGCCGGCGCTTCGCCGCGTAGAGGCGCGCGACCGCTTCCCCGCTGGACGCATCCGCACCCAGGCCATACACGGTTTCGGTGGGAAACCCGACCAGTCCGCCGCGCTTGAGGATCTCCGCGGCACGGCGGACCTCCTCGCTCACAGCTTGAGCGGCGCGGCTTTCAGGACCGCTTCGGTCTGCTTCTTCCTGAATTCGTCCAGCTTCTTCGCCATGGCCGGATCGGACAGCGCCAGCAGCGCCACGGCGAACAGCGCCGCGTTCGCCGCGCCGGCTTCGCCGATGGCGAAGGTGGCGACCGGAATGCCTTTGGGCATCTGCACCGTGGAAAGCAGCGAATCCAAACCCTGCAGATGTTTCGACGGCATCGGCACGCCGAGCACCGGCAGCGTCGTATGCGCCGCCACCACGCCGGCGAGGTGCGCGGCGCCGCCGGCGGCGGCGATGATCGCCTTCAGGCCGCGCTTCGCCGCGCCTTCGGCCCACTCGCCCACCGCATGCGGCGTGCGGTGCGCCGACATCGCTTTGGCATCGTAGGCGATGCCGAATTCTTCCAGCGTCTTCGCCGCCGCCTTCATCACCTCCCAGTCGTTGGCGGATCCCATCACGATGCCGATCATGCGAGCTTTCTCCCGGTCAGGCATTCGAGCGCCTCGCGGTACTTCTGCGAGGTCTTGGCGATCACCTCGGCGGGGAGCTTGGGCGCCGGCGGCGTCTTGTCCCAGTCGAGCGTCTCGAGGTAGTCGCGCACGTACTGCTTGTCATAGGACGGCGGGCTGATGCCCACCTTGTAGGAATCGGCGGGCCAGAAGCGCGAGGAGTCCGCGGTCAGCGCCTCGTCGATGAGGACGAGATTTCCCTTGGCATCGGTGCCGAACTCGAACTTGGTGTCGGCGATGATGATGCCCCTCTTCGCCGCGTAGTCCGAGGCCTCCCTGTAGAGGCGGATCGAAATGTCGCGCACCTGTTGCGCGATTTCCTTGCCCACAATCCCTGCCATCTCCTCGAAGGAGATGTTTTCGTCGTGGCCTTGTTCCGCCTTGGTCGCGGGCGTGAAGATCGGCTCGGGGAGCTTTTGCGCCTGCGCCAGGCCTTTGGGCAGCGCGATGCCGCACACGGCGCCGGTCTTCTGGTAGTCCTTCCAGCCCGAGCCGATGAGGTAGCCGCGCACCACCGCCTCGATCGGCAGGGGCTTGAGTTTCTTCACCACGATCGACCGGCCGCGCACCTGCGCCTTCTCGTCTTCGCCCTCGACCACGGTCTGCGGGTCGATGCCGGTCAGCTGGTTGGGCACGATGTGGCCGAGCTTTTCGAACCAGAAATTCGCCATCTCGTTCAGCACCCGTCCCTTCCCGGGGATCGGGTCGGGCAGCACCACGTCGAAAGCGGAAAGCCGGTCGCTGACCACGATCAGCATTTTGTCGTCGCCGACGCCGTAGATGTCGCGCACCTTGCCGCGCCCAAGGCGCGGCAGGCTCTTCAGGTTCGATTCGTAAAGCGCGTTGTTCATGCCGCCTGCCTCTCCTGTTCGGGTTTCCATTTGCCGAGCGCAGCAAGGCCGTTCATGTGCGCGCGGTGGTGGAATGCCTTCTGCGCCGCGCCGACGTTCGCCGCTTTGCCGCTCCAGGCCTTGAGCGCGAGATTCTGCAGCGCACGCGAGTATGAGAACGTGAGCGGCCACGGCAGGCCCTTCATGCTGTTCATGGCGTTGAGGTGCGCCGTCGCGTCCAGGTCCGACTGCCCGCCCGACAGGAACACGATCCCCGGCTGCGCTGCGGGCACGGTGCGCTTGAGCACGCGCACCGTGCGCTCGGCCACTTCGTTCACCGGCGCCTGGCGCGCGTTGTTGTTGCCCGAGACCACCATGCTGGTCTTCAGAATCAGGTGCTCCACCGAGACGTTGTGCGCGGCAATTGCGGCATAGGTGGCGCGCAGCGTGGCTTCGGTCACTTCCTCACAGCGCTCGACGCTGTGGTCGCCGTCGAGCAGCACCTCGGGCTCGATCATCGGCACGATGGAGGCCTCCTGGCACAGCGCCGCGTAGCGCGCGAGCGCATGCGCGTTGGCGTAGAGGCAGGCGTGCGACGGCATGCCTTCGCCGATGGTGATCACCGCGCGCCACTTGGCGAAGCGCGCGCCGAGCTTGAAGTATTCCGCAAGCCGCAGGCGCAACCCATCCAATCCCTCGGTCACCTTCTCGCCGGGGCACAGCGCGAGGTCCATCGCCCCCTTGTCCACCTTGATGCCGGGCAGGATGCCCTTGCCCGCGAGGTACGCGGGGAACGGCACGCCGTCGCTCGTCTTCTGGCGGATGGTCTCGTCGAACAGGATCACGCCCGCGACGTACTGCTCGGCGCCCGGCGTCGCGAACAGCAGCCCGCGGTAGGCGCGGCGATTTTCCTCGGTGGACTCGACGTTGACCGACTTGAAGCGCTTCTCGCAGGTACCGCTCGACTCGTCGGCGGCGAGCACGCCTTTGCCGCGCGCGACCATCGCCGCCGCGGTTTTGGATAGCAGGATCTTGTCCATCAGTTTCCCTCTGAGAAAATCAGAACTCGATGTCGTCGCGGATCGCGGCGATCCGCGCCGCCGCGCAGGCGTCGTCCTCTTTGCCGCCGGGCGCGCCCGAGACGCCGATGGCGCCGAGCAGCGAGCCTGCGGCCTCGATCATCAGCCCGCCGCCCACGGCAGCGACTCCGGGCAGATGCCGGACGCCGCTTTGCGGCCGGCCCGCCTGCGAGGCCTCCGCAAGCTCCGTGGTGCTGGTGCGAAAGCTCACCGCGCTGTAGGCCTTGGCCTGCGCCATGTCCACCGTATGCGGGCCGGCATAACGGTCGCGGATCAGCACCTGCGTCACGCCCATGCGGTCCACCACCGCCACCGTCGCCTGGAAGCCGCTGTCGCGGCATTTCTTCAGTGCCGCCTGCGCCGCCTTGAGCGCGGTGTCGGGCGTCAGGATCTTCATGCTGAACGTGCCCTGCGCCTGGGCCGCGGCGGGAACAAGGACGCAGCACAGGATCAGCAGGACGCGATGCATATCGCCTATTCTACGATTTCGACATGCCCAAACCAATCCGCGTCATCGATACCGGCCTGCGCAGCGGCCGCGAAAACGTCGCCTTCGACCAGGCGCTGATCGAGGCGCGCAACGCCGGCAGGAGCCCGGACACGATCCGCTTCCTGCGTTTTCGCCCCAGCGCGCTCGTTGGCCTGCACCAGATGCTCAGCCACGAGGTGCGGCTGGACTATTGCGCGCGCCACGGCATCGAGGTGGGCCGGCGCATCACGGGCGGCGGGGGCCTGTTCCTCGACGAGGGCCAGATCGGCTGGGAACTTGTGCTCGGGCGCGGAGCGCTGGGGGCCGACCTCGCGACGGTGGCCGCGCGCATCTGTACCGCGGCCGCCGCGGGCCTGAAGCGCCTGGGCGTGGCGACCGAGTTCCGGCCCCGCAACGACATCGAGATCGACGGCCGCAAGGTGAGCGGCACCGGCGGCGTGATCGACGGCGCGACGCTGTTCTTCCAGGGGACGCTGCTCATCGACTTCGACCCGGCGCGCATGATCGAGGCGCTGCGCATCCCGGTGGAGAAGCTCGCGCGGCGCGACCTCGAAGACGCGCGCCGCCGTGTGGTCACGCTGCACGAAGCGCTCGGTCGCGTGCCGCCGCTGGACGAGGTCTACGCGGCGCTGCTCGAAGGCTTTCGCGAGCACCTCGAACTCGAGCCGGCGTGGGGCGCGGCTACCGACTACGAAGAGCGCCTGGCGCAGCGCCTGTGCCAGGAGCAATACGGCACCGACGAATTCGTGCATTCGCTCGATGCGCCGGCCGCCGCGCAGCCGCTGTCCTCCGCGACCCTGGTGCGGCGCGGCGGGTCGCTGCGCGCCGACATCCGGCTCGAAGGCCCGGCGCGCGAGCGCATCCGCGAAGTGCTGATCACGGGCGATCTCTTCGTCAGCCCGGCACGCGCGGTGCTCGACCTGGAAGCGCGCCTGCGCGGGCTCGCCGCCGCCGACGCGGGCGCGGCGATCGAGTCCTTCTTCGCCGAGCGCGACGTCGAGCTGCTGGGACTGTCGCCGCTCGATTTTCGCGAGGTGGTGGAGAGCGCGCTGCGCCAGATTTCCTTGCGCGCCGCGGGTCGCGCGCTGCGCGGCCACTGGCGCGGCGCGCGGCCGGAGCGCGCGCCGACGCTCGTGTTCCTGCACGATGCGCTCGGCAGCGTGCGGCTGTGGCGCGATTTTCCGGACCAGCTGGTGAAGGCCACCGGCTGCGGCGCGCTGATCTACGACCGCTGGGGCTCGGGCGACTCCGAAGCGCTCGCACCGCCGTACGCGCCCGACTACCTGCTGCGCGAAGCGCTCGATGCGCTCCCCGGGGTGCTGGCGCAGACCGGCGTGCGCGACGCGATCCTCATCGGCCAGTCCGACGGCGCCTCGATCGCGCTCGCCTACGCCGGCGCGCACCCTGAGCACGTGCGCGGCGTGATCGCCCTGTCGCCGCACCTGTTCGTCGAAGAGCGCACGCTGGCGCAGATCGGCACCCAGATCCGCGATTTCGAGTCCGGCGACCTGAAAGCGCGCCTGCGCCGGCACCACGGCGCGAACACCGAGGCGTTGTTCGGCCGCCTGGTCGAGGTGTGGACCGCGCAAACGCCGGGCGCGCGCTGGGGACTCGAGCCGTGGATCGCGCGCGTGCGCTGCCCGGTGCTCGCCATCCAGGGCGCGGACGATGAGTTCTTTTCCGAGGCGCAGCTCGCGGCGCTCGCCGAGCTCCTGCCCGGGCGGCTGGAGACGCTGCGCATTCCCGGCAGCGCCCACTACCCCCTGCACCAGGCGAGAAACGATGTCCTGGCCGCCTCGATCCGGCTGATCCGCGCCGCGGCGCCCGTCAGCCGCCCATCCGCCAGTACTGGAATTTCATCGTGAGCGCCGAGCCGGAGAGAATCGCGGCGAAGGTGATGAACGAACCGAGCGCCAGCGTCGAGATGCCGGTGATCGCCTGGCCGATGGTGCAGCCGAGCGCGGTGATGCCGCCAAAGCCCATCAGCGTGCCGCCGATGATGTGGTTCGCCGTGTCCTCGGCGTCGCGGAAGCCCTCCCAGCGGAACTTGCGCGTGGCGAGCGCGTAGGCGGCCGAGCCGGCGATCACGCCCAGACCAGAGGCGATGCCGTAGGTGACGATCCTGGACGTGTCGGTCCAGAGCATCAGGTATTCGAGCGTGTAGGCCATCGGCGAGACGAA